>NZ_NOLK01000005.1:0-117777 GCF_002245985.1 Nostoc sp. 'Peltigera membranacea cyanobiont' 232 | reverse complement strand
GGAAAGAACTTGGTATTTGAACTCTCCCGTGCTCCCGTGCTCCCGTGCTCCCGTGCTCCCCTGCTCCCCTGCTCCCCTGCTCCCCTGCTCCCCTGCTCCCCTGCACAAGCACGGGCTTTGAGAGGTGTGGTGAGAAATCCGGGTAACGCATCTCTACTTTGTGGAATATATTATCTAAGCCTCTGATACCCGATTTCTTTCAGGAGTCGGGTATTTCTTTGTTCGCGAATAATTAAGTCTGACTATATCTCTAAATATATGCCTATTTAGCTAATCAGTAAACATATATTTAACTTTTCTAATACATTTTGTATATCTGTAAAATATATCTATAAAAAGATATTTCTTGTATGAAATAATGCACAATAATATTAGAGTTAAAAAAGTATTTTGTGTTCAAAACTAACAAAAATTTAGAGCCAAGCTTATTTGGTGTTTTAATCCAAACTAATAGTGTTTATCTCGGCATTCATTTAACTGAAATTCAATTACCCGATCGATGCGCTTTTCTAGGAATATTAAGAGATAATCAAGTCTTTTCAGCAACAGAGAACCCTTCTATTTTCGCTGGAGACTACATTTTAGCAATAGCAACCCATCCGATGATGATTCCCGCTCTCAAAGTCACTCTTAAGAAAATTCATTCTGTTTACTATTCTCTTAACAGTTGCTTACTGGAAGCTCGACCAACAGTCAGCCAAGCGATTAATTCAGATGATTCAGATGTACCAAACAACTTCAATTCCATATATTTATTAGATAAATGAACATTTACTTTTTCTCTGATCGTGCACCTGACCCAAAGATGATTAAAGATTTAGGTGCTAACATTACAACTTTTGTTTGTATCCTTCTCTAACGAGACGCTGCGTGTAGCAAGATCCCCGCAGGGGTATGCGGTTCATTTTTTATCCTCCGGGGTAAGTCAAAATTCCGTATGTAAATTAAACTTGCACATTTGGGATGCTCCCGTTTAATTTAGATTACCTTGACTGAATCTGAGTCAAATAACTAAAGATTTTTAACATGCATAGTTTGGGGCTTTTCCAACTTTATGTATCCGCCCAAAAAAGTGTTCATCAATCTACCCTGGTTGAAGCAAACCTGGCAAATACAACACATCATGACACAAAACCGCAGGGCGGAGATATTCCTTTTGTAGCAGTGTTTTTAGCTCACATTTCCTTCATGATTGTTTGGGGAATTGTCATTTATCTCGTTTCGTCTGTCTGCAAAGCACTAGAAGATCCTCCAGAAAATGTGGCGCAAGATAAAAACGAAATAGTAAGCATCAAACATGTACAACAACATCCCTGTAGAAGCTGCAAATTTTTTCATAAAAACTCTTATCTAAAGTGTGCAGTCAACCCTGCCACTGCTCTAACTAAAGAAGCGCTCAATTGCTCTGACTACAGTCCTAAATAGGTGAGTCTACCTATGGTGAAGCTTCCCGATTATGATCCAAGGCTTTGTGCAAATCTTCCTCACCCTGTTTTTAATTGTGGTGTCAGTACCGATCGCAGGACGCTACTTAGCTAAAGTCTTTTGTATGGAAAGAACCTGGCTTGATGCAGTAATGAACCCATTGGAGCGCTTAATTTATCTCCTCATCGGTATTGAACCGCAAAAGAGCATGACTGGAAGAGAATATGCGATCGCTCTTTTATTCAGCAATACAGCAATGGCAGTTTTAGCATTACTACTGCTGCTCTTTCAGAGTTTACTACCGTTGAACCCCACCAATTTAGGGATGCCCACTTGGGATACAGCACTGCACACCACCATTTCTTTCTTAGTTGCTGCCGATTTGCAACATTATGTGCCAGAAACCACAATGTCTTACCTGAGCCAGATCGCAGCATTGGGTTTCTTGATGTTTGTTGCGCCTGCTACCGGATTAGCAGTGGGAATTGCCTTCATTCGCGGCTTAACAGGTAGACCTTTGGGTAACTTTTATGTGGATTTGACTCGCTCAATTACGCGAGTACTGCTACCCTTGGCGATCGCTAGTACGGTGTTGTTGATGTTGGGTGGTGTGCCTCAAACCCTTGCTGGCCCAGTAAACTTTACCACCTTAGAGGGAGCAACCCAAGCGATCGCTCGTGGCCCCATTGCCCACTTTGAAAGCATCAAAATGCTGGGTGAAAACGGCGGAGCCTTCTTTGCTGGTAACTCTGCTCATCCTTTTGAAAATCCCAATGGCGGTACAAATTTGCTGCAAGTGGTAGCAATGTTACTGATTCCCACGGCATTACTTCATACCTACGGGATATTCATCGGTAACTTAAAACAGACTCGCCTACTGTTTTGGATGGTATTCGCCATTTTTGTAGTCTTAATTAGCGTAACTGCGATCGCAGAATATCAAGGCAATCCCGCCGTAAATGCCCTGTTGGGCAGTCAGCAACCCAATTTGGAGGGTAAAGAAGTCCGGTTAGGTTGGGCGGAAACTGCCTTATTTGCCATTACCACAACAGCAACCATGACTGGTTCTGCTAATGGTATGTTCGACTCGCTGATGCCATCGGGCGGATTTTGTGCTTTGCTCAACCTATTTTTGCAAGTGATTTGGGGAGCGATGGGCACTGGGGCCGCTTCTTTGGTGGTGTATATGTTTTTGGCAGTATTCCTGACTGGCTTAATCGTGGGACGAACGCCAGAGTTTTTGGGACGAAAAATCGAAAAACGGGAAATTACCCTAGCAAGCGTAATTATTCTGATTCACCCACTATTGATTTTGCTGCCCAGTGCTATCACCCTAGCTTTTCCCGATCAACTTGCAGGTATGAGTAATCCTGGCTTTCATGGTTTTACCCAGGTGATTTATGAGTATGCATCGGCCGCGGCGGGTAACGGTTCCGGTTTTGAAGGCTTGGCAGATACCCAACCCGCCTCGACTGCTTTGTGGTGGAACCTGACAACAGCATTTACCCTCTGGATGGGGCGGTTTATTCCGATTATTGCTTTGTTGTTGCTAGCAGATAGCTTGTCGTGCAAGCAACCCGTACCAATCTCAATCGCAACCCTAAATACAGATACCCAACTATTTACTAGCGTGACTGCTGCCACCATTTTGATTCTGGGAGCATTGACATTTTTTCCCGTTTTGGTTTTAGGGCCTGTTGCTGAAGCCTTCCAAATCGCCATAAAAAGATAAGTTTTAATTCCTCACTTTTAGATTGGAGTTGGTATTTATGAATTTCTTGTTACGACCTTTGATTCCGATGGCATTTTTCCTTACTCCCTCCTTAGTTACCCAAGGCAATGATTTGCTTCGACATCATGTAATTCAACAGCTTCAAGAAACCAGAAAATGTTTTGGCTGTAATTTATCGGGAGTTGACTTTGCAGGGGCAAACTTACAAAGAAGTGACTTGCGATCGGCAAATCTTCAGGGAGCTAACCTCAAAAATGCTAATCTCCGGTATGCAAATTTAGAGTGGGCAGATATTCGGAATGCAAATCTGCAAGGAGCCGATCTAACTGGAGCTATCCTCAAGAATACATTACTGGCTGATGCTGATTTACAAAAGGCAAACTTGGAAGCATCTAACTTAGAAGGAACGGATTTTAGAAATGCCAATCTTAGCCACGCTAATTTAATCAAAGCTTCAAAAAACAACGATATTCAGGGTCGTAATTCTATTACTCTCTGTGAAACAGTATTGCCAAACGGAATGATATCAAGTCGCTGTAATCAGCAACCTAATATCTGAAAAATCAGGTTTGAGCTATTGTGACTCCTGAATTGTTAGATTCTCCCCAAGTTTTAGAGCAACATCACCGTTAATCGGTATTGGTCGCGAGTAAATTAATGGCACAACCAAATTATCAAGATAAAAATAGCTTTTTCTACCCTCGAAGTCGCTATTACGGTCAAATTAAGCCAGAGAACCTAGTATTTAATGCCAACCTCCAAGAATTTGCTCAAAGAGTTGGTTATATCACTAATTTAGAGACTGCTGGAAAACTATCTCCAGAAGAAGCTTTCTGTCAACTGGAAGCACTCTGGAAACAGTTAGTAAATAGTAAAATTAAGCTGGAAATCAGTAGTGATATATCAGTTTAATTTAGTTGGACGATCGTGATGCAGTGATTAGTAACCTGAGAACTTTTAAACAGAGTTTGACAAGTACAAACTTCATTTGAGAACCCTAAACATATTTTATGAAATCAAAAGAGACGATATTTGTTATTCCGACTCATCGATTGAGAGATGTAGCACAGACCATCGAAAAGTATGATGAGAATTTCCGGGCAAATGGTCATGCTGTAAAAATTATCGTTTTTGATGATTCCAGCATTGCCAACCACGAGAAATATTACCCACTTTTAGAGCAGACGAAGACAGTCAATGATGTGTATTATGTCGGCCCTCAGCAGAAAGAAGAATTTATTACATTTTTAAATGAAAGACTGCGCGATCGCAAGCTAGAATCACTTGTCAAAAACTTATTCCGACCTAGCTACGGCGGGAATCGCAACTTCACCTTAATGTATACCCTTGGTCATTTAATGGTCAGCGCAGATGATGATATGCGACCAGATGCATTAATTGAAACTAGCCCAGAATCTTTAACAGGCGATGAAATATGTCGAGGTAAATTAATCAAGTCCACCCAACAAGGCGGCTATGTCCATAAATCTTTTGACTTACTCACGGCTTTTAGTGATGTTCTAGGTAAAAAAGCTAGCCAAGTACCAGAAAACTTTGAGGCTGGAGAATTGGTTGTTGATACAGCAATGGATTTAGAAACCAACACAACTAAAGGCTACTTTCGAGAAAACAGCCTGGTCTTACAACAAGGAACAGTCTTGAATAATGCCATCGTCAAGATTGCCCAAACTTTTCGCACAGGAACTAATGATATCGATACACTTGACTTTATTCACATGTATCTCAATGATGAAAATCAAATCAGTCCCAATGACCTGAATGATTTTTATATTCTGACTAATTTTCGGCCTGTTATTACTAACAAAAACTGGAGAATGGATTGTGGAGTTGCTGGATATGATAATCAGCTAGGTTTACCACCATTTTTTCCCACGCGGCTTAGGTTTGAAGACTATATCTACAGAATTTGGATACAGCAAGAGGGTATTGCAGCTGCACATGTTGATGCTGTCCAAAACCATATTAGAAATAACTATATGCGTAATCCTCTCGCTAGCGAACTCTTTAATGAGGAAATATGTAGTCTGCTGAAAAAGAAGATTAAGAGCAGTGTTTATCATCTTGATGACCTGGGAATCAAGTTTGATTACTCTGGCGAGGTTACATTGCAAGACTCTGAGGAAATCTTGGAAAAAATCTCTGCTATCCATACTCAGGTAGTTAAAGCCTCAATGTCTGCTCAGAATGAAGAACGTAAGCAGTCACTTCAATTGTTTGCTGAGAACTTATCGAGAGTATTTTATGGGTTTGAACCTGACTTTTTTCAGCAAAACGTTTCCAGAATTATCGATGATGTCATTAGCCAATTTCACGGTTCTCTAGAAATATGGCCAACTCTAGTTGAAATCTGTTACTTCTACAAAGATAAAAAGGATTTACCGCAAATTAGAGTTAAGAATAAGAAGCTAAAGTCCAGAAATGGCGCAAAATTGAGCGAAATTTAGCCATAAGCTCTTAATATCGCCAATAAAGCATCAGCAAGACTTTACGATTCTTCATCCGTAAAGTCTTGCGCTCCACACAGCAGTTTGCTTTTTAAGTGAGGTACAAAACGCAGGACTCAAAATCAGATATAAAGAGTTGTCTCCTGCAAGAACTGCCTCCAAACCCGTAGTTCATGCAAAAAAAAAACTGTTGTATCTTTCATGCAATCTGATAAAATTTTCAACAAGTAGAGTAACTGCCTGTTCTCTTTTTCTTGAACCCACCGATCTCGGTTCTTTTTTAGGAAAGGAAAATAAAAAAATGTCTCATTTATTGTGGAAAACTCTGGTACTAAGTCCAGTAGTTTTGGGAGTGACGGTGTTGGTTTCCGCTAGAGTTATGGCTGCTGAAGTAGCAGACTCTTCTGAAGATATAAAGGCAAAAGCTGCTCAGACAGAAGCACCAATAGCTTCTAATGCTTCAATATTTATTCAAACAGAGCAACCAAAAGTTAATCAGCAATTGGTTGCCCAAAAGACTGATAACAATCAGGTTTTAGAAGAGATTAACCGCTACAGCAGTGAAAGCAAGAATCAGAATTCGCTGTCTCAAGTCACATCAGTTTCTCAGTTTTCTGATGTACAGCCGACTGACTGGGCGTTCCAAGCTTTGCAATCCCTGGTTGAACGCTACGGTTGTATTGCTGGATACCCAAATTCCACTTATCGAGGCAACCGAGCATTGACTCGTTATGAATTTGCCGCAGGTTTAAATGCTTGTTTAGATCGGGTTAATGAACTGATTGCCACTGCAACTGCTGACTTGGTGAAAAAAGAGGATTTGGCTACTCTCCAGCGTTTGCAAGAGGAATTCTCGGCAGAACTAGCAACTCTGCGTGGTCGAGTAGATGCCGTAGAAGCACGGACAGCTGAACTGGAAGCACATCAGTTTTCTACTACCACAAAATTAGTGGGTGAAGCAATTTTTGCCGTCACAGATAACTTTGGCAGCAACGACAACAACAACACTGTTTTCCAAGACAGGGTGCGCTTAGATTTGCAAACCAGCTTTACAGGTAAAGATACCTTGCATACTAGGCTTGCAACTGGTAATGCAGTTGGATTGGCTTTACCAGGTGGCACATTTGAAGGGACTCAAACCTTTAACCTATCCCCTTCTACCAACAACAGTGTTTTTATAGACTGGTTGTCCTATTACTTCCCTCTTGGCAACTCCCAAGTTTACGTAGCTGCTACTGGAGGTATTCACAGCGATTACGTTCCTACCGTCAACCCATACTTTGAGGATTATGATGGCGGTAACGGTGCTTTGTCTACTTTTGCCTCCGAAAGCCCAATATATCGGATTGGCGGCGGTGCGGGTGCCGGTGTTAACTTAGCCTTTGGTAAAGGTGGCGGTGGCTTTGAACCTTCATTAACCCTTGGCTACTTGGCATCTCAAGCGAATAACCCTGGTATAAATACGGGTTTATTAGAGGGTAACTATGCTGCTTTAGGACAGTTGAACTTAAAAGTAGGCGATCGCTTCACCTTAGCTGCTACCTACGTCCACGGTTATCATAATGGTGGTACTGTTTTATTCGATGCAGGCTCTGCGAGTACAACAACTGGTGTAGTCGGTACTGCACAAGCTAACTTTGTCGGTGCTGGCAATCCATATATCAGTAATTCCTACGGTCTTGAGGCTGCTTTCAAACCGAGTGACAAACTGTCGATTAGTGGCTTTGCAGTTTACAGCGACATCACAGGACTTGGTGCTAATGATAATGGTCAAGTTTGGAGTTATGGAGCCGGGTTAGCTCTGCCAGACTTCGGTAAGAAGGGCAACGTTTTAGGACTTTTCGCAGGTGTTGAACCTTATGTTGGAGGTAATGCTGGTGATAAGCCGTACCACTTTGAAGGTTTTTATAAGTATCGCGTAACCGACAACATCTCGATCACCCCTGGGGTAATTTGGTTAACAAATCCTGGTCAAATTGCTGGCAACAACGATGATGCAATCATTGGGACGCTGAGAACAACTTTCAACTTCTAAAGGTTTACAGCAATTGGCAGTAGGGGCATAGATGTCACTGGTGTCATATTGAAGCTAAAACCACTTTAAAACTTCGTTTCCAGCCACGGGCTGGAAACGAAGTTTTAAACTACTGCCACGAGTAAAGGAAGTGGAGCCTCAATTAGATATTGAGTTAAAGGTTGAAAGTATGACAGTGCTAATAACTGTTGATGTTGCTCTTCTGACCGTTACTAACCATCCCTAAGACATTCATCCGAGAAAATTTTAGATGATCTAAAGTTCGCTGGATCGTTGACGAGTCTGTTTTATCAATCTTTACCACTAGCAATATGCCATCAGTATGTGGTGCTAGCAGGCTAGTATCAGCTAGTCCTAACATCGTTGGAGCGTCATAAATCACTAAGTCAAAGGTGTTATGGAAATCTATCATTAGTCGCTTCATCTTTTCAGACGAGAGCAACTTTGTGGGATCGGGTGGTATGGGACCAGCAGTTATTACAGATAATTGATTCATTGAGGGTAGTTGCCGGATTACCTCACTCATTGGCAGGTTTTTCGAGATTAAATTGCTTAATCCCCATAGGTTATTTAAATTTGATAAGGTGTGAATCTTGGGATGGCGGAAATCAGCATCTACAAGTAGTACTCTTTGTCCCATACCTGTAGCTACTTGAGCTAAATGAAAGGCAATAGTAGACTTACCATCACCAGGCATGGCTGAACTAATAATTATGGAAGCAATGGGGCGATCGGAACTGAGGAATTGGACATTTGTATAAAGTACCCGCAAAGCTTCTAGAAATTTTGTTGCATAGTTGCTATGCTCTCGATCGGCTAAGACAGCTAACCCAGGAATGCCTTGAAGAATAGGGGTTGGTATTCTGATTATGGGAAATTTTCGTGTGGGGGTGTGGTCTTGAGTATTTTCGACTTGCTTTTCAAATGGAATATTTCCCAACAACGGCAGTTTGACCTTCTCTTTCAGTGCCTGAACGCTATGGTAGGTATTATCAAGCTTTTCCAGTAGTAGGGCAACACCGATTCCTAAAGCTAGACTAGCAATCAATCCTGGGATTAAATAACGTTTGATGCTCGAATCAGAGATAGGAAATTGCGGTTTACTTGGTGCCTCAAGTAACTGCCAACCAAGTTCTGTCTGAGATATCTGAATTTGGAGATTTTCACGAGTAGAAAGAAAACGATTCAGACTCTCGGTCGCCACCTGTAATTTTCGCTGTAATTCAGTATATTGTCGTGCCAAGATTGGCCATTGTTTGCGCTGTAGTTCAATTTTCCGTTCTACTTTAGCAAGCTCTTGGCTTTGCACTTGTAAAGTTTGAAGTTGAGTCGTTACTGCTGCAATTTTTGTACCTAAAAAGCGTTGCTCTTCGTTTTTTAGCAAGGGTACCAAACTTGCCCGTTTCTGTTTCAATGTTTGCATAGTTGGGTTATTATCTTGCAAACGAGTTGACTCTGTAGCAATTTTAAGGTCTATTTGCTGTACTTGACCCAATAACTGCTGATACAAAGTAGCATCATTAAGAACCGCCAGCTTGCCATTATTTTGTTGTAGAAAAGATAGATTGGCGCGAGCTTCAGCCATTTTTTGATCGATTACTTGTCGTTGCTCAGACAAGTTAGTGACTTGACTAACAACTTGTCCAGATTGGGCTTCTGGGTCAACAAAGTCGTACTTTTGCCGGAACGTTTGCAGTTCTTTCTGAATCTGATCGACTCGATTTTGGATGAATGGGAGTTGTTGCTCAACGAACTTAATCCCTTGACGTAAGTTGGTTTGCCGCTTTTGCCGATTGTAATCTATATAATCCTTAGAAATTTGGTGGAGTACAACTTGAATCTGATTTGGATCGTGGCTTCGATAACGAACTTCTATAATCTTGGTTTCAGCAAACCGAGAAATCGTCATGTTTGCGATCAGCGAGTTATAGCTAATATCTGGATACTTAGCTTCCAATTGCTTCACAATCTTTCCCATCAATTCAGGACTTTTGAGAACCTGAATTTGACTTTCATAATCTAGACCAGACTTGCCTACGTTAGGGTCTTTGACAATATCCACTACTTTAGTGTCATCATTTACAGGTTCCACTAACAGACGAAAATTGCCTTCATATACTGGTAGCTCCCGGTTTAGTATCAAGCTAACAAAAACAACTGTCGTGAGAGTAATAGTTACCCCTGCGATCGTTAGCGCTCGTCGCCGTACAACACTCAGAAATTGGGGAAAACTCCAATCACTCTCTTCCCCTTCAGACATCGGAAATGGTTGAGGCTGATGAATAAATGGCGGTACAGAGCTACTATTCTGGTTATAACTTGGGGATTTAGAAGAATGATTCTCCATCTATTTAATAATATAATACGTATTAATTAAGCTACAAAAAATGTGTATACCAGTTTTAGTAATCCTACGTAAGCCAGCAACTCCACAGAGGTTTCTTATTAGCCCCCAGCTAGAGTGGCAAGCTTTTTGGCGCAACAGGTCATCAATGGGAGGTGAGAATCAAAATTCTGATAATTTGTGGATATCGATTCATCTCTCAGAGGTTGTTTGAAAAGTATTTGGCTATGATTTTAGGCACTTAGAGATCCCCCCTAGCCCCCCTTATAAAGGGGGTAACCGGAATCAAATTCCCCTTTTTAAGGGGAGCCACTGCGGTCTTCTCCCAAAGGGAGAGGCTAACGCCAAGGGGTCTCCCCAAGTGGAGCACGTGGCGTGGATTTAGGGGGATCTGAAATGTTTTGCTACCAAGAGAGGACTTTTCAAACAGCCTCTCAGATTAATTCTAACTCTCTGTTATGTTTAAGTATACTTAGTTGTAACTCTTAAAGTTATAGACTTTTTTGTTTCTTTCAGATTCTAGCTGATTAAACAACCATAATAACATCTTTGTTTTAAAGTATACATTTATTAGTTCCATGTCATAGATTAAGTTAAGTTTAACCTCTAATCGCATCGAAGTATGATTTGGATAAAGCTGGTGAGAAATTTATTAATATCAATCTAATAACACTGCAAAAATGACCAACTAGACTTAATAAATGTACAAATTTTCAGACATAAAAATTCATGTAAAAAACGAGTTGTAGGGATTAAATATTGACAAATTATACAACGAAGCGCAGTCCTAAAAACCAGAAAAGATAGGCGATCGCTATGCCAACATCTTATCTGCGAGACGCTCCGCTAATCACAGGCGGACTGGAAATACGGATAATTTATGTCATCTCAGATTCAAGATTCAGATAATTTAATGCATAAGTAAGTGACTCTTTTATGAAGCTTCTGTTTATGATATTATCAGGATGATGAATTTTTGATGAAATGTAGGAGTAAATTTCAAACATCCTTTTCTCATGGTACTCTAGTAAGTAATTACATATAAAATCAATATTGAATATAATACTACATTCAATAGTATATGTAATAAATCTTGCTTAGACAAATTTAAAATTAAGTAAATGAAAACATCCGAAATTCAATGGTCATAAGCTCCCGATTACTTAGCAAACATAAGCTTATAGTAGCTTTTGGTTTGCCTTAGGTAAGTATCAATGAAAATTTATTATAAGGCTGTAAAAAAGCACTATGTGTAGGGTAATCTACATCTATATGATTACCGTAGGCGTTTAGACTGATTGCTTCTTGTTGTGTTCCCATCTCCCAAAATCTCGCGTATACAAACTCAAATGAGTATAAATTATTGAGCGCTTTAGTTCGCAGATATATCTGTGAATATAAGTGTAATTTCTGTATACCAATAAATTAATCCTAATCACTTTGCCTGGAGCAAATTGAAAAAATTTGTTAATTCAGGAAAGTAAATGTGTGTAATTATTAATGGCTTGAGCGGTTCAGTAGTATCTTTAACAAGATTTCTACAGCAGGGCATAACATGAGACTTAATGAATGGATTAATCAAAAACTTTTACAATCCATTTCTACCCGATTAGATGTTAAAAATGACTATTCTCTAAAAACTCAGCAATCCATCAAATTGTCTGTAATCACCCAGTTTTTCCCGCCAGACTATGCTCCGACAGGACAATTGATTGAGGAACTGGTGAAACAGTTAGGGCAGCAAGGAGTGGATATTGAGGTTTTTACGAGTCAGCCAGGATATGCGTTTGACTCTCAAACTACTGCTTTAGCAGTTGAACGTATGGGTGGAATCCGAATTCAGCGATCGCGCACAGCCCAACTTTGGCCGGGGCGAATTCGTGGCAAAGCTGTGAATGGTGTCTTATACACCTTGCGGGCTGTACTATATATGCTCCGAGCTTGGCGACGCAGCAATGTATTATTAGTGACTACAGCCCCCCCATTTTTACCAATCATCGGATATCTGGCTTATCTGGTGTTCCGACTTCCCTATGTTTGCATCCTCTACGATCTTTATCCCGATATTGCGATCGCGCTGGGAGTAGTCTCAAAGGATAACTGGCTGGCTCGATTATGGCGTGCCATTAACAAACAGATTTGGCTAAATGCTAAAGGGATTGTGGTTCTTAGTCCAGCCATGAAACAGCAAGTGCTAGCAAATTGCCCGCAAGTAGCCGATAAGATTTCAGTAATTCACAGTTGGGCGAACCCGGAATTGATTGTGCCAATTGCCAAGCAAGAAAACTGGTTTGCCTTGAAGCATAATCTAGTCAACAAATTTACCGTACTCTACTCCGGGAATATGGGGCGCTGCCATGATATGGCAACTATGCTGCAAGCGGCCCAGCTACTTCTAGATGAGCCAGTTCATTTTGTCTGCATTGGTGGTGGAGCGAAAAGGGATGAATTGATTCAAGAAGTGAATCAATTAGGACTCTTGAATTTTACCTTTTTGCCATATCAAGACAAACAGGTGCTGCCCTATTCCCTAACGGCTTGCGATCTGTCACTAGTGAGTGTAGATGCATCAACCGAGAGTTTAGTCGTTCCTAGCAAGCTTTACTCAGCTTTAGCATCTGGAAGACCGATAGCGGTGATTTGTTCGCAGTATTCATACCTGAGACAACTAATTGCCGAAGCCAATTGTGGTAGCACCTTTGACAATGGAGACAGTCATGCTCTAGCTCAATTTATTCGCTTACTCAGTCGCGATCGGCAATTAGGAGAGCGGATGGGCAAGGCAGGTCGTCAGTATTTGCGATCGCACTTCACACCTAAGATTATCTCTCAACAATACCTTGATGTTTTGCAACGAGCGGTATTACCTGATGGTGTGATATCTATGTCTCAAAGTCATACAAAATAGTTCTTTGAGAAATAAATAGCACAGATTGGTGCAAGTTCCAAAGATTTTTAACCTCATAACCAATTCTCGAAAATACAGCTACCAATCATTTTCCTTTGCCCCTTCCTCTGGCCTCTGCTACCAGTGAAATGGTATTAGCAGGTTCAGCCGATAGAAAATGGGGTATTTAGAGGAAGTATTTGCCATCATCTCTTGAGTTTGGTGGTACTTTCTCGATATTGGATGTTTTACCAGGAAGATTTACCTTTTTATTGAAGCTAGATTAAAGCCTTGCTTGAATAAAAACTATTAAATATTTTTTAATAAAAATTTAGCTTTTGGAGGGGTTTATTAATGCGTAATTGAAGTGGAAAACGATTCTCACAATGGATCGAGAATAATAGCTAGTAGTTAGGCTGATAGATGATAAGTCCCTTGTGAGTCTTACTTTTTGTCATGCATAAACTTCTACAAACGATGCCGAAAAGAGTTTTGTGTTCCGATTGTGATGAGTTTGATTAAGATAATATAAAGTCACCAGAATATGTTATGCTTTTAGACATATTGACAGAGATAAATAATTCACTTAATTAAAAAAATCAGGTAATCCTATTGTCTGATAACAAGGTTAAGCTTGTTGCCAAATTTAAAAAATAAATTCCTGATTTGAGAATATTTGTCAATCAGCATAGTGTAATTAAATAGTACTTATGTTTTTAACTTTAGGAGATGGGCTTCGATGGTCTTTTTGATCTCAGTCCCTCCAACGTAACCTTCCGAATTTCACTGTTTATTTACTAGAAGTGGGAGGTCGAATTGCAGAGAAGGTGTGACCGAAATCGGAAACGTTCCAAACGGCGGGATATCTACTGTCCCAATCATGGCTGCTACCTTGAAAGCAGGAGTCAAAAATATCAATTGTTTGCCGATCGAGCAGGACAGTTGCAGCAACGGGGCATGAGTCGCCGAAGTGCATTGATGTTGGTAGCAAGCCAAACCACAGTTAGCATCGGGGGAGAATGGTTGGAAGCCTTTTGGTGCGATCGCTGCCAGCAAACAATCTGGTATCACGTCTGCAAGTCAAGCGAACGCACCTATAAAGTTTGCGTAGCGCCACAAGAGCTTTGGCAGCAAGTGACAGGAGTAATTAACCCTGAAGGAAACCCTTCTGTTGGAGAATTTACTCGCAAGCAGGCAAAGATGCTTAACTATCAGAACATCAAAGATTTTCAGTTTGTCAATTAATGCTTAAAAGCAGCGGTCTTGAATCAATATTATGAGTAGTAAAGGAATTACCTCAAAGCCAGAGTTGGTAATTGAAGCTGGACGTAGTGAAGAGCAGTATTGGAAAGACCTGTGGCGCTATCGAGAGCTATTTTATTTTCTGGCTTGGCGTGACATTCTAGTTCGCTACAAACAAACAATGATTGGTATGCTCTGGGCACTAATTCGACCATTTTTGACGATGATCGTCTTCAGCGTCATCTTCGGAAACTTGGCGAAATTACCTTCAGAGGGAACAGCACCTTATCCAATACTGGTATTTGCTGCCTTGCTACCCTGGCAGTTTTTTTCCAGTGCCCTCAGTGAGTGTAGCAACAGCCTAATTAGTAATGCCAACTTGATTTCTAAAGTCTATTTTCCGCGCTTAATTGTGCCTGCTAGTTCAGTAATTGTGAGCTTTGTAGACTTTCTAGTTTCTGCGATAATTCTTTTAGGACTGATGGCTTGGTATAATTTTGTTCCCAATTGGCAAATATTATTATTGCCGTTATTTATTGGTATTGCCTTTGCTGCTTCGCTAGGAGTAGGGCTGTGGTTGGCAGCTTTGAATGTGGAATATCGAGATTTTCGTTACATTGTGCCGTTTATTGTGCAGTTTGGCCTATATGTCTCACCCGTCGGTTTTAGTAGCAGCATTGTACCAGAACAATGGCGTTTGCTTTACTATTTGAACCCAATGGTCGGTGTGATTGATGGCTTTCGCTGGGCAATTTTAGGGGGAGATTCCAAACTTTACTGGACTGGATTCACACTATCTCTAGGACTAGTTGCTCTATTACTAGTAAGTGGCATTTGGTACTTCCGCAAAATGGAACGGACATTTGCTGACGTAATTTAGCATGGAACTGTGCAGATGTCTGAGAATATGATTAGTGTTAAAAATTTAAGCAAAAAATATATTATTGCTCACCAGCAAGAGCAAAGCAGTAGCTACAAAGCACTGCGGGATGTAATTGCTGATGGTGCTACATCTTTTGCCAAGGCATTTATCAAACCTAGTGGCAAAAAAATGCCCAACCCAACGCGGGAAGAATTTTGGGCATTAAAAGATGTTTCCTTTGAGATTCAACAAGGTGAAGCCATTGGTGTGATTGGACGCAATGGTGCTGGTAAATCCACCCTCCTAAAAGTTCTGAGCCGGATTACCGAACCGACAAAGGGACGTATCGCCATTAAAGGGCGAGTAGCAAGCTTATTAGAAGTAGGGACGGGATTTCACCCAGAACTTACAGGACGAGAGAACATTTATCTCAATGGCTCCGTTTTGGGGATGAGTAGAGTTGAAATTAAAAAGAAATTTGATGAAATAGTAGCTTTTGCTGAAGTTGAGAAGTTTTTAGACACGCCAGTAAAGCGCTATTCATCAGGAATGTACGTCCGCCTTGCTTTTTCTGTTGCAGCCCATTTAGAACCAGAAATTTTAATTGTCGATGAAGTTTTAGCTGTAGGTGATTCAGCCTTTCAGAAGAAGTGCTTGGGGAAAATGGGTGATGTGGCCACCAAAGAAGGACGAACAGTTTTATTCGTCAGTCATAGTATGCAAGCGATCGCCCAACTCACCAAACGTTGCATCCTGCTTTCTAAAGGTAACATTCAGTTTGATGGTCATACTGGCAAAGCAGTGCAATTATATCTGGCTGGGCAGAAAGATGAGTCTGCATCACCAGCATATTACCAAGCCCCTGTCAACAAAACTGGCAATCATGTAGCTTGGGTAAGGGCACACACCTCTGAAGAAGAAGGAATCCACTGTTGGGGAAACCCGATTACCTTTGAGTTTGCTCTACATGTAACTGAACCCCATGAAAGTCTGCGTTTTTCTTTTCAGATAGTAAATTTTTTACAACAACCTATTTGTATCTTCTGGTTTTTCGAGTCTGATGCTCCGTTTTGTCGAGAGCCAGGAATATTTATTCTCAGATGTGAAATTCCCAAATTTAGACTATACATGGGTTCTTACACCTTAACTACATGGTTTTCTAACCGTCGTAGCGAGACTCTGCTAGAAAGTCTTAAAGAGATTTGCCCATTTGAAGTAACTATGCATACTTTTGAGCGTCCAGAGTATCAATGGCAAGCTGATGAGTGTCTTTATTTAGAAGATGCTATTTGGCAAACCGTGGAAAAGCATTAATTTGAAGGCAGATTTAAGTAATGGCAGTAAATGATGATGTCAAGTTAGGCAAAAACGTAAAGATTTTTCATCCTCATCTTGTAAACCTATACGGTTGCGTTATTGGTGATGATACAAAAATTGGTACATTTGTGGAGATTCAGAAAGATGTCACAATAGGAAGTCGCTGTAAAATTTCATCTCACAGTTTTTTGTGTGAAGGAGTTGTATTAGAAGATGAAGTGTTTATTGGTCATGGAGTCATGTTCACTAATGACCTTTATCCTCGTGCAACCAATGAAGATGGTAGTTTAAAAACTGAAGATGACTGGTATACAGTCAAAACTTTAGTGAAGCGCTGTGCATCTATTGGTAGTAATGCGACCATCCTGCCAGGAGTAACCATTGGTGAGAAAGCCATCATCGGTTCTGGTGCAGTCGTAACTCGTAATGTTCCCGATTATGCAATTGTAGTGGGAGTGCCAGCTAATATTGTAGGTGATGTGCGCGATGGGCTACGCCCTGCTGTAAGCGAGCGCCAAAATTTAGAAATATCAGCTAATAGTTTGTGAGAGCCTTTCTTCTGTATTTGTTGAAAACTGAAGCCTTGCAAAGATAAATTTTTTTAAATAAAAAAGCAATTGATTTGCAATTCACCCAGGAACTATTGCCACCTTTTAGTGGCAGTAGTTGATAATCCATAAAAAATAAATTTTGATTAGTTAAAAGCAATGGCAAATATCATTAATATCGGTGTCATCGGCTATGGTTATTGGGGCCCGAATCTGGTAAGAAATTTTGTAGAGATGCCAGGAGTCCAGGTTAGAACAGTCAGTGATTTTAATCCAGAACTATTGGCAAAGGTGCAAGCTCGGTATCCGACAATTCAAGTAACTAAAGATTGTCGAGACATATTTATAGATCCTAAGATTGATGCTGTAGCGATCGCCACACCAGTTTCAACTCACTTTGAATTAGCTTTAGCAGCATTGCAAGCTGGTAAACACGTGTTGGTAGAGAAGCCAATGACAACTACCTCCGAGCAAGCAATGCGGCTGATTGAAGAGGCAGAAAAACGCAACCTAGTGTTAATGGTCGATCACACCTTTGTGTATACGGGTGCTGTCCGCAAGATGCACGATTTGATTGCCACTAATTCCTTGGGTGATATTTACTACTATGATTCTGTACGCGTCAACCTGGGACTTTTTCAGCATGATGTGAATGTCATCTGGGATTTGGCAGTCCACGATCTTTCAATTATGAGCTACCTATTGCCATCTCAGCCTTATGCTGTCTCCGCTACAGGCATCAGCCACGTTCCTGGAGAACCAGAAAATATCGCCTACTTGACCTTATTCTTTGAAAAAAATCTCATT
Organism: Nostoc sp. 'Peltigera membranacea cyanobiont' 232; assembly: GCF_002245985.1. Taxonomy (NCBI): domain Bacteria; kingdom Bacillati; phylum Cyanobacteriota; class Cyanophyceae; order Nostocales; family Nostocaceae; genus Nostoc; species Nostoc sp. 'Peltigera membranacea cyanobiont' 232. The sequence continues at coordinate 100,113 of NZ_NOLK01000005.1, read as the reverse complement.
GCTCACATCAATGTCAATTGGTTAGCACCAGTAAAAATCCGTCGCACATTGATTGGTGGTAGTCAACGGATGATTGTTTACGATGACTTAGAACCCAGTGAGAAAGTCAAGATTTACGACAAGGGGATTACAGTTAATGGCAACTCCGAAAGCGTCTACCAAATGATGATTGGTTATCGCACAGGGGATATGTACTCACCCAAGTTAGATATGACAGAAGCCTTGAAAACAGAAGGATTGCACTTCATTGATTGTATTGAAAAAGGCGATCGCCCAATTACTGATGGAAAAGCAGGACTGCGGGTAGTCAGAATTCTTGAAGCTGCAACCCAATCTCTTAAGCAGCAAGGCCGACTAACTGAACTGAATGTGGCAGAGGTAGCAGCATGATTCCATTTGTAGACCTAAAAACTCAATACCTGAGTATTAAAGACGAAATTGATACTGCTGTTTTGAAAGTACTTGCAAGTACGCAATTCGTTTTGGGCAATGAAGTTAAAGCCTTTGAAGAAGAATTTGCCAGTTACAGCAATGCAGATTATGGCATTGCTGTCAATACAGGTACTAGCGCCCTCCATTTAGCATTACTAGCAGCAGGCATCGGTACTGGTGACGAAGTAATTACCGTGCCTTTCACCTTCGTTGCGACCACAGCAGCAATTTGTTATACCGGAGCCACACCCGTTTTTGTAGATATCGATCCTGTTTCTTACACAATAGATGTCACCCAAATTGAAAAAGCAATAACCGAACGCACCAAAGCGATTCTCCCCGTGCATTTGTACGGACAACCAGCAGACATGGAGCCAATTTTGAATATTGCTCGCCGTCATGGTTTAGCTGTTATCGAAGATGCAGCCCAAGCTCACGGGGCTGAGTACAAGGGGCAACGGGTAGGTAGTATCGGTGATATTGGTTGTTTTAGCTTTTATCCTGGTAAGAATTTAGGGGCTTATGGTGAGGGAGGTATGGCAGTCACCAATAATTCTGAATATGCCCAGACTATGGGAATGCTGCGCGACTGGGGTCAAAAACGCAGGTATCACCATGTTTTGAAAGGTTACAACTATCGCATGGATGGCATCCAGGGAGCGATTTTACGGGTGAAGTTACGCTACATCGAAGAGTGGACAGAAGCGAGAAGAACACACGCAGCCCAATACGACCAACTCTTGGCAGAATCTGGTGTCAGCATACCTGTTGTGATGCCTTACAGCCGTCACGTTTATCATGTCTACGCGGTGCGATCGCCTCAGCGAGATGCCCTACAACAAAGTCTGCAAGAGCAGGAAATTCAGACAGGCATTCATTACCCAATTCCTGTTCATCTACAACCAGCTTATTCAGAGTTAGGGTACAAGCCAGGTGATTTTCCGCATTCAGAAGCAGCATCTAGAGAAGTTTTATCCCTCCCGATGTATGCAGAACTAAGCACAGAGTCACAAACTCAGGTTGCCAAAGCCGTAATTAGCTTAACATAATTGAGAAATTTGATGTCAGATCCAGGTAAAATTAAGATAGTCACAGCTATCCACGGCTTACAACCAGAAAAGCTAGACCCTGACTTTGAAATTCAACTAGCAGAATATTTAAATAATCAATATGAACAAAAATCATTAATCGAATTATACGCACGCTTTGCGACAAGTGATGGCGATTTTGACGGGCTAATGCGGCGAGCTATTTGGCGGGCGGTAGCACGTAAATTCGGACATAATATTCGGATTGGTAATGGCGTAGGTTTTAAGCATCTCGAAACCTTTGAGATTGGGAACCAGGTGTTTATTGGCTCCCAAAGCTATATTCAGGGAAGGTTCGATGGTACTTGCATCATTGGGAACCACGTTTGGATAGGCCCACAGAGCTATTTTGATGCCCGTAATTTAATTATTGAAGATTATGTGGGATGGGGCCCAGGTGCAAAAGTGCTGGGTTCATCACACACTGGATTGCCGATTGATGTTCCCATCATCCAAACAGACTTAGAAATTAAATCAGTAAAAGTGGAAACAGGAGCCGATATTGGCATGAATGCGGCGATCCTCCCTGGGGTAACAATTGGCCGAGGCAGCATTGTTGGTGCTGGTGCAGTTGTCACCAAAGATGTACCACCTTATGCGATCGTTGCTGGTGTCCCTGCTAAGTTTTTACGCTGGCGGGAAGGATATGAACCATCAAAGGAATAAATAATATGCAAAATAAACGAATTTTAATTACAGGTGGTGCCGGTTTAGTCGGTTCCCATATTGCTGATTTGTTGGTAAATGAAGGAGTCTCAGAGATTATTGTTCTAGATAACTTCACCCGTGGACAACTGAAAAACCTGGCTTGGGCAAAAGAACACGGCCCTTTGGTAATTGTAGAAGGCGACATTCGGGATCAAAAACTCTTGGGTGAAGTCATGCAAGGCGTGGATATAGTCTTTCATCAAGCAGCAATCCGCATTACCCAATGTGCCGAAGAACCACGTTTGGCATTAGAAGTTTTGGCAGATGGCACTTTCAACGTTTTGGAAGCAGCAGTGAAAGCCGGGGTAAAAAAGGTAGTCGCTGCCTCATCAGCCTCAATCTACGGTATGGCAGAGAAGTTCCCAACCACTGAATCTCATCACCCCTACAACAACCGCACTCTCTATGGTGCAGCAAAGGTTTTTAATGAAGGGTTATTACGCAGCTTCTATGATATGTATGGACTGGACTATGTAGCATTACGCTACTTTAACGTCTATGGCCCGCGTATGGACATTTACGGTGTATACACTGAAGTACTGATTCGCTGGATGGAGCGGATTGCAACAGGTCAGCCACCACTGATTTTTGGTGATGGCAAACAGACAATGGACTTTGTATATATCGAAGATATTGCCAGAGCGAATATTTTAGCAGCCAAAGCCGATGTTACTGATGACGTATTTAATATTGCCAGCAATGTGGAAAGCAGCCTGAACGACCTAGCCTATAGTTTGGCTAAGGTGATGGGGTCAGATTTACAGCCAGAATATGGCCCAGAACGCAAAGTCAACCCCGTGGCACGCCGATTAGCAGATGTGAGCAAAGCCAAACAATTGCTGGGTTTTGAGGCACAGGTATCTCTAGAAGAAGGATTGCGTCGGCTAGTGAGTTGGTGGCGCGAACAGAAATTGGCAAAGGAAGCAAGCAATGTCTGAGAAAATGCAGTCTATCCCGATCGCTAAACCCTGGATGGGGGAAGCTGAGGCTGAAGCAGCTAGCCGTGCAATTATGTCTGGGTGGGTAACACAAGGGCCAGAAGTCGCTGCATTTGAGCAAGAGTTTGCAGCTTACGTAGGAGCAAACCATGCTTGTGCTGTCTCCAATTGCACCACAGCATTACATCTAGCGCTGTTAGCTGTTGGCGTGCAACCTGGGGATGAAGTAATTACCGTCAGCCATTCTTATATTGCCACTGCCAACAGTATTCGCTACTGCGGTGCAATACCAGTGTTTGTGGATATTGAACCACAGACATACAACATCAATCCGATGTTAATTGAGGATGCGATTAGCAAGCAGACTCGCGCCATTCTGATTGTCCACCAAATCGGAATGCCTTGCGACCTCAAAGCCATCCTGGATATTGCCCACCGCTACGATTTGCCAGTAATTGAAGATGCAGCTTGTGCGATCGGCAGTGAAATTCTCTGGGATGGACAGTGGGAGAAAATTGGTAAGCCGCATGGGGACATCGCCTGTTTTTCCTTCCATCCCCGCAAAGTTATCACCACAGGTGACGGGGGGATGCTCACCACAAATAATCCCGAATATGACAAACAGTTTCGCCTGTGGCGACAACATGGGATGAGCGTCCCCGATACTGTACGCCACGGTGCGAAACAGGTAATATTTGAATCATACCCAATGCTGGGTTACAACTACCGCATGACTGATATTCAGGCAGCAGTCGGGCGAGAACAACTCAAACGTTTACCAGAGATTATTGAGCGGCGGCGTTATTTGGCACAGCAATATCAGGAAAAGCTAGCAGATGTGCCGGGATTAAAGTTACCAACTCAGCCAAATTGGGCAAAAAGTAACTGGCAGAGTTTTTGTGTCCGGCTAACAGAGAAATACGACCAAGTAAAAGTAATGCAGGAAATGTTAGATGCTGGCATTTCCACGCGACGCGGAATTATGTGCGCTCACCGTGAAAGTGCTTATCAAAGTGAAGCTTGGTCGTGTGGAGTTGAGCCAAAAGCTTGTGAGTGTAAAGTTGTAAAATGCGATCGGCTTACTGAGAGTGAGCAAGCACAAGATCGTACTGTCCTGCTACCCCTATTTCATCAGATGACTCAACAGGAACAGGATTATGTGGTGAAGGTTTTGAAAATGGCTTGTCAGATTTAAAGAAAAATTCCTTCTATGGAAATTGCTTCCAGCAATGCCTCTGCTTTACACAAGAAACTGATACCAATTTGAATAATTTTTGTGACACATTCATTCTTCGTAGAGAAAATTGCTGTGCCTCTAGCTATCTGTGACATTCTTTTTTCAAATTGGTATGAGAACCTCTTGTGGCAACGTTTTTACCATCGGTAATCATTAAACTTCATAGGAAATAGCTATGACTATCCTTTTTACCAGTCAAGTCCCAAGCATTTCAAACTACACCGATAGCGTTCCCTACGAATTAGGGATGAAATTCCACAGCAATACAGGCGGACAAATTAACGCCATTCGCTTCTGGAAAGCCCCTAGCGAAACAGGAACGCATATTGGCAAGATATGGAATGCAACAGGAACGCTCTTGGCAAGCGTCACTTTTTCTAACGAGACGGCTTCTGGCTGGCAGAGTCAGGCTCTGGCCACACCACTTAACATTCAAGCTAATACTACTTATGTGGTCTCTGTCAATGTAAACAGCTATTACGTAGCTACCAACGATCAGCTAGGCAGCTCCATCGTCAATGGGAATCTTAGCTCAGTAGCAGATGGTAGCAATGGGGTGTTTAATGGGACTCCAGGAGCCTTCCCAACCGGTTCTTACCGGAATACTAACTATTTTCGTGACATCGACTTTGTAGCTGCTTCCCTGCCTACGATTACAAAGACTAGCGGCGATAATCAGACTGGTGCAGCCGGAACTGCATTGCCCAATCCTTTGGTTGTTCAGGTCAAAGACAGTGCTGGAAATCCTCAGTCAGGGGTCACGGTGAACTTTGCCGTTACTAGTGGTGGGGGTTCAGTCTCGCCTACAAGTGCAGTAACTAATGCTAGCGGTCAGGCTAGTACCATGTTAACTTTGGGAGCTGTCCTTGGCTCAACCCTACCAATAACAAATGCTGTAAGCACCACGGCTGCCGGAGTAGGTAGTGTTAACTTTTCAGCTACTGCTAGTCCCACAGGAAACACCCAAGTTATCCTGACAACTCAAGTGCCAAGCGTTCCAAATGCCACTGATAACGCTTCCTATGAATTAGGTTTGAAATTCCGCAGCGCTAAAGGGGGACAGATTTCCGCCATTCGCTTCTGGAAAGCTGCTAGTGAAACAGGAACTCACATTGGCAAAATATGGAATGCAACGGGAACGCTCTTGACAAGCGTCACTTTTTCTAACGAGACGGCTTCTGGTTGGCAGGAGCAGCTTCTAGCAACGCCAGTAAACATTCAAGTTAATACGACTTATGTGGTCTCTGTCAATGCAAACACCTATTACGTAGCTACTTATGATGAACTGGCCAGTTCCATAGTTAATGGTGATCTTAGCTCAGTAGCAGATGGCAACAATGGGGTCTATAATACAAACCCGAATTCTTTCCCAACCAGTTCTTATCGGAATAGTAACTACTATCGCGACATTGCCTTTGTCGTCGGCAGTAACTTAGTTAAAGTCAGCGGAGACAATCAGATTGGTGCAACTGGAGCAGCTCTGCCCAACGCCCTAGTAGTGCAAGTCGTAAACGCTCAAAATAATCCTCAGTCAGGGGTCACGGTGAGTTTTGCCGTTACTAATGGCGGGGGATCGGTGTCGCCCACTAGTGTAATAACTAACGCTAGTGGTCAAGCAAGTACAATCTTGACATTGGGATCGGTACCCACTGCCCCTGGAGGGGTGGTAGTTACAGCGACGGTCGCAGGCATCGGTAGTATAGCCTTCTCGACTTCAGCGACTCCAGCAAACCCTAATCCCATATATTTGGAAAACCTGAATTCTGGCACAACTAACTGGAAGCTTGATAACCTTGGTAGTGGTGAAATCGCTGGCTATGCCTCGGCGACCAGTGTCAATAAAGGGGAATCTCTGGACATTAAGGTTTCTCTTGGACAAGCTGGACAATATACCATCGATGTGTACCGCTTGGGCTACTACGGTGGCACAGGAGGAAGGCTAATAGCAACTAGCGGCCCGCTCAATGGCACTACCCAAGCCGCCTGTACCAAAGACCCTGATACTGGACTGCTCGAGTGTAACTGGACAACTTCTTACGTCTTGCAGGTAAGCAATAACTGGACTAGTGGTATTTACGTTGCTAAACTGACTGACCAAGCAACTGGCAAAGTAGCGCATGTGTGGTTTGTCGTCCGCAATGATAGCAGCAATGCTGACATCCTGTTCTCAAGCGCCGTTTCTACTGTTTTAGCCTATAGCTCGACGGGGGGTCAAAGTTTGTACACCATGTACAGCATTGGTGGACAGAGAGCTTTTAAGGTTTCCTACGATGCACCGTTTTCCCAAGCAAGCGATCAACAGTCCACCCAGCCTGACAAACCTCTGCAATGGGAATACAATATGGTGCGCTGGTTAGAATCTCAAGCTTACAACATTACCTACACCGACAGTATGCAGATTCACACCAACGCACAAAGTTTGCTCAATCACAAAGTATTCTTGTCTGTGGGTCACGATGAGTACTGGTCTAAAGAAATGCGCGATCGTGTCGAAGCCGCTCGCAATAACGGAATTAATTTGGGATTTTTCTCTGCCAATACTTGTTATTGGCGAGTGAGGTTTGAAGATTCTACCCTAGCTGCTGGGCAAGTAAAGCCGAATCGGGTGATGGCATGCTACAAACAAGATTGGTCATTGGATCCAGTTGCCCAGCAGCAGGGGGCATCAGCAGCTACTAATAAATTCCGCAGCGTCCAAAACCAGCGGCCGGAAAACGCCTTGTTGGGAGTCATGTACGGTAGCGACTATAGTAATGTCTACGGTGGTGCTAATTTTGTCGTCAGCAACAGTAGCGATTCTTACTATGCGAATACGGGACTTCAGAATGGGGATCAGCTAACTTTATTAGTGGGCTACGAATGGGATTTTGTCGTTAATAATGGGTCTTCTCCTGCCGGTCTCATCACATTATCCCAGTCACCAGTCGAACCTTCTAGCTTATTGCCAAACTTTGACGAACCGCCTGGAGAAGAAGCCCTCCCTGCCAACCAAGATTTTACGAAATCCTATTCAGCCCGCTACACAGCTAGTAGTGGGGCTAAAGTCTTTGCCTCCGGCAGCATTCAGTGGGCGTGGGGGTTAGATAGCGAAGGTATTAACCCAGCTAGGGAAGATATTCGCGTCAAGCAAATGACTGTCAACATTTTAGCAGATATGGGAGCTAAACCCCAGGCACCAAATGCAAACCTCATTGTTCCTTAAATTATCATACTTAAAGAGTAAAAAAATGACACCACTGCAACGCCGACAATTTGGCAAGTTAGTAGCTGCCAGTTTGACTTCCACTGTTGTTGCCGACATCTCTAGTAAGGCGTTTGCTCAAAAGAGCGAATCAAGCAACGAGTCTCTTTATGGAATAAACGTCCTTAGTACATCCAATACTCGAAACCGAGAAAACCAAACTCCACCAGTGGAACTGAACACTGCCACTCTGCCGATAGGAAAAGTTATCTCTGCTAATCTGCTAGATCAAAAAGTTCTTTCTAAAGTTAATCTGCCAGTTCTGTCCGTTGAGAATCTATCGCCTGTAATAAAAAAACCTCGAGCCTTCTTTTTAGCTGACTCTGACCGGATTACAAAAGCGATAGTGCTTGGAGATAAGACTATTGTAATTTCTACAGTTTCTCACACGAAAAATGGTCAGTTCAACCATCTCATTTATTCTGTTGGAAGTGCTACTAATCGTCAATTCAGAGCAAAAAAAGTACTAGACTTCAAGAGTTCCAATCAAACTATTGAAAGTTTACTAAGTCTTCCTAATAATAAACTTCTATGCATAGTGGGAACTGAAGGTGTCCCGCCTTTTACCTTGAGAACGCTCGATTTCACAACTGGTAAAATTCTTTCTGGAGATGATCTATCCCTACCCTCACTGCTGCCCAACCATCGATTCGCTAACCTATGCCAAGATGCCAAGGGAAATATTTTTGCAACCGAGATCGGTTCAGAAGGTATCCCCATGTTAATCTCGATGAACTTGCAGGAGAAAGCCATAATTACTGGCAAGGTCAAAATGAAAAGATTGACCCGACTGACCGTTGAGGGAAAGCCTCTTATCAACGATGTTAAAGATTTGGGCTTCTCTGCTTCTGGCCAACTGTATGCGCTGGCTACTGACAGTAGTAGAAAAAACAATGTTCTATATACAGTAGACGTGAAAACTGGCAAGATGGAACCAGTAAAGAGCTTTGCTGTCGAAAAATTTGTGTTCTCTCTCTAGTACTACAAAGACACAAGACGCGATCGCATGAATCAAAACCGTTATGCGATCGCCCTAGGGATTTCTTTGTCTTGTTATGTTAAAGGAATGAAATACTGAGATAATCTGCTCATAACTATCACTAATGAGCGGGTAATTGAGGGTTTAAAAACTCTTGATTTTAATGTTAGTAAAGATTTAGTCAAGGAACTTTATGGAGAATATTGTCAAGCCAAAACTTGTATTTTTCCAATGGAAAAATACAAGTTTATCTCAATTTATAATTCTGCACAAACAACAGCATGTCAAGTGTCTATCAGAATTTTTTAACGTTATTGTAGTTAACGAAGATTGTAACTATCAGCAAATTTGTGATAATTATCAACCAGAATTAACACTTTTTGAAAGTGGCACCAACTATAAAGGTTGTCAAAAACTCAAAATTAGCAACACTAATGCTTATCCAAAAATACCTAAACTGGGCTTTCATAATGGAGATTCATGGTGTGAAGCGCGTGCAGGGTTTCTTTCTGATATGGAAAATTGGGGTATAGAAACTTTCTTTTCTATTGCTATTACTACAGCTGAACACACACCAGAGATTGCTGATAACTTATTTGTCTGGCCAAATTTTATTGATGTTGATACATATCGAGACTATGGACAATCAAAAATTATCCCAGTAATGTTCAATGGCTACATACACAATATGTACCCTTGGCGGCAACGAATTTTTGAAACTATTTCTAAAAATTATCCTTCACTCATTTGCCCTCATCTAGGATATAGTCAGAAGTTATCGTCACGCATGATGTATGGTCAACGTTACGCCCGTACTATCAATGCTTCTTATTTTGTACCAACATGTGGAACAGTAGAGAAAGAACTTGTTCGCAAACATTTAGAAATACCTGCATCTAAATCTTGTCTGATTACAGAAAAAACTGCATCTGTTGAAGCTAGCGGATTTATTGATATGCAAAATTGCGTATTCGCTGATGTTAATGACGTATTAGATAAAATTGATTATCTATTAAATAATCTAGAACAACTAGAAGAAATTACTAACGCAGGTTATCATCTTGTTCATTCTAGACACACTTTAAAACAACGAGATCAAATTTTTCAATGGTTTAATCTTTATAAAGAGCTCCAACCAAATCAAAAAATCATTCAAACCAGTCCTTTTGAACCATTGATCGTCGTTGAAAAATCATCTGGAATTAAGAATTCACATATTATTAGTAATGGATTAATTACAGAACTGATCCACCAAGGAGATGAAAAGCTCCGGCATCATCAATACAAAGAAGCAGAGACTTTATATCTCAAATGCGTCAATTATATAAGTTGGATGCCTGAGCCGAAATTGCGTCTAGCAATATGTAATCTTTACAAAGGGGATGCCAACATAGCACTTTATTGGATTACTCAACCAATCAAATATACACTTGAGGAATACCAAGCCTCAGATCCCGATCCGGTAGAGTGGGCTTATTTCATCATTTCTGTACTTTGTCATGGAGAATTAGATGATGCTATTAAGATTGCCCACCAATTTATATCTCTTTCTCACCCTATTTTAGATCGTACTCGTAAAATTATTTCCGTACTAGAAAATCAAGATACATTGCATGATATAGCTCAATCTCAGTCTAATTATCGTTATAGTGTTCACCAATTACCCGATCAAAGCTTTGATGATTGGGTTAATCATATCTGTATTATGCTTCGCTCATGTAAACAGTTAGAATTAGAGAAAAAATTAAAATCTTTCTCAGGCTCAGAACTACAACTCTCGGATAAAATGAAAGTTTCTCATAACTATGATGTACATCCTAAGTATTATTTTAAGCGATATCAAAATGATTTAACAAAATCTCTAAGAGCGAAAATAAAAGCAATTTTTGCTCAAAAGTTACATTATTTAGAAACTAAGTTTGGCTATTTTCTGCCTTATAAATTTTCAAAAATAAAATATGATGAACCTTTTTGCACTATTAGAGTCATAGCAGAAAATGATCGTGTGAAGTCAGCTTTATTGCTTGGAGCGTCTAACGGAAAAGTAGGAACTGAATCTTTGTTAGCAGGTATACAAAAAAATCCAAATAGACCAACAGTATTTTGCATGAATATTTTAACAACTAGATTTATGCAACTACAAAAACGTTACGATCATAATAATCATATTAGAACGTGTCAGATCACGTCTAACATTAAGGAAATAAGTCACAAAATAAAAACTATTAAGCAAGAAAATAATGGTTTTGATTTGGTATTAATTGATGGCTCAGAATTTGGTTTTAACATTGATTTAGAAGAATTAATAGATTCCAAATACATTATTCTAGAAAATATTAATACATTCTGCAATTATCAATTATACCAAAAGTTAATGTTGAATAAAGAATATGGGTTAGTATTTCATACTCTTGCTTTCAGAAATGGATATGCCTTATTTGAAAAAGGTAATAATCACGATAATTATTTATTGGTAGAAAAAAACAACATCAATATATAAGTAAGTAAGTAAGTAAGTAAGTAAGTAAGTGGGTATAAATAATTGTCATAAGGATAAAACAATAGGCAAAAGACAATAAATATAAGGATTTTAGCCTAGTGAATTTATTTACATAATTGGATTTTATTGTACAAAATTACTTAGTAAAATAGGTTAAGCCTTTTATCATCTGAGTGATTGCAATTAAATTATTACTTAAGTTTAGGCTCTCTTTTTCCATGCTATTCACTGCAATTATTTGATTCATTCAAATTGATGAAAATTGCCTTTGTTTCTACTAATGGATTTGCCCCTTGGGGAGGAAGTGAAGAACTCTGGTCTCAAACTGCTATACGCATGAGCCAGCAAGGATTTACTGTGGGTGTAAGCATTAAAGGATGGACAAATGAAGCAAAACAAGTATCAGAGATGGAAGCTTCTGGTTGTATCGTTGTACGCCGATGGTACAACAAAAGCCGTATCCAAAGACTGGTATCTAGACTATACAACTCTGATTGTGAGTTTGGATTTCTCGATCAATTTAGACCTGAACTAGTCATCATATCTCAAGGTGATAACACTGACGGACTAAATTGTATGGAAGCCTGCTTAGAGAGAAGTATTCCTTTTGTTGTGATTACTCAAGTTGCGACAGAGAGTATGTGGCCATGTGATGAAGTAGTCATAAGATTAGCTAAAGCTTATACAAAAGCAGAACAGTGCTTTTTCGTATCACATGCTAACTTGAAGCTCACAGAAAAGCAGTTAACAGTCAAACTTGAGAATGCGAAAGTTATTAGAAATCCCTTTAAAGTTTCTTATGAGACAAAACTTAGTTGGCCAGAAGAAAACCGAAATTTTAAGTTAGCTTGCGTAGCTCGTCTAGACCCTTTAGCTAAAGGGCAAGATTTGCTATTTGAACTTTTAAAAACAAATAACTGGAAAACGAGACCTCTTGAAATATCCCTTTTTGGTAATGGCTCCAATTCACAGTCTTTACGTCAATTAAAAATACTTTGGAATTTAGAAAACGTGCATTTTTATGGTTTAGTTAATAATATTGAGTCTATTTGGGAAACCCATCATGCTTTGATATTACCCTCACGTTTCGAGGGTTTACCTCTTGCGGTAGTTGAAGCTATGTTATGTGCGCGTCCCTGTATTGTGACGGATGTAGGTGGTAATAGTGAAGTTATTCAGGATGGAGTTAGTGGATTTATAGCAGCAGCTCCTAAATTAGAGTTTCTAGATGAGGCTCTAGAACGGGCTTGGCAAAAAAGAGATTCTTGGTACGAAATAGGACAAACTGCTGCAATTAAAATCAGAGATTTAATACCAAGAGATCCAATTGGGGTGTTTGCAGATGAATTAAAAATATTAGTGAAATGATGAAAGTATTACAAATTAGTTTGAGCGATCACCTAAGTGCGGGTGGTGGCTCAATTGCTATGTATCGTCTTTATAATAGCTTAAAGAATCAAGGTGTTGATGGGAAAATTCTGGCAGCGCAAAAAAGCCTTGAATCTAATGATTCAAAACTAATTAATACAACATCTAAATTAGAGTCATTACTAAGGAGAGTTAGTTCAAAGTTCGGGTTAAATGATATCCATAAAATTAGCTCCTATAAGTTAACTAAAGATCCATTTTATTTATGGGCTGATATAATTAACTTCCATGTTATACATAGTGGTTTCTTTAACTACTTAGCAATTCCTGCTCTTACCGAAAGTAAACCAGCAGTTTTCACACTGCATGATATGTGGGCATTTACAGGTCATTGTATTTATAGTTATGACTGTACACGATGGAAGTTTGGTTGTGGGAAATGTCCCTATCCAAAAAGCTATCCATCTATCCAGATGGACAATACTGCATTGGAATGGAAGTTAAAAAAATGGACTTATAGCAACTCAAATTTAACTATTGTCACTCCCAGTCGGTGGCTTACTAACTTAGCCCAGCAGAGTATACTAAATTGTTTTCCTATTCACTATATTCCTTACGGAATTGATACAGAAGCATATAAACCTCTTGATACCGAAAAGTGTCGTTCTGTTCTGGGAATACCAACTAATAAAAAGGTACTCATGTTTGGAGCGCAATCAGTTAGCGATCGCAGAAAAGGTAGCGATCTATTACTTCAGTCTTTGTCTAAGCTACCTGCCTCTCTTAAAAGTGAGATAGTCGTGTTAATTTTAGGTAACAATGGTGATGTAATAGCGAAAGAAGCAGGAATAGATAGTTTATATTTAGGCTACGTCACTAACGATCGTTTAAAATCAATGGCTTATTCTGCTGCTGATTTGTTTATTTTTCCTACACGAGCTGATAATCTCCCTCTAGTTTTACAAGAAAGTATGGCTTGTGGTACACCAATGATATCTTTCAATGTTGGTGGAATTCCAGATTTAGTACGACCTAATATTACCGGTTATCTCGCTGAACCTGAAAAAACTGACAGCTTTTCCGAAGGAATTATTAATTTATTAGAAGATAATACTTTGAGGAGTGAAATGAAGAAAAATTGTCGAGAAATAGCTATTAAAGAATATGCATTAGATATCCAAGCTAGAAAGTATATAGATATTTATCAATCTCGAATTAGCGCATAAAACTTTAAGTTTACAAATTGCAGCCTTCACATTAAATCTTATGATAAATCCACAAACTTACTTAAATAACCTCAATTTAAAAATATTAGGTGGCGGAGCTGTTGTAACAGAGTACTACTTACCAGCCCTTGACCTTTTGGGTTTAATCTCTAACACTATTGTTACAGATACTTCTACAAAAACTCTGAGTAAGCTTAAACAACTTTCTCCCAATATTCAATGTGAAGAAGTAGACTTCCGCAATTACCTAAATAATATCTCTAGGCAGGGAGAATTTGATGCGGTAGTTATTGCCTTACCAAACCAATTCCATGTCGAAGCTGTTGAACTAGCTTTGATGAAAGGCTTTCATGTTCTCTGCGAGAAACCATTAGCAATGGATGCAGCAAGTTGTTTGAAGTTACATGAACTTGCAGAGAAAGCTGGAAAAGTGTTGGCTGTTGGAATGGTGAGACGACTACTTCCTTCAGTGACAGCCTTGAGGAATGCTCTAAAAAATCAACTCATTGGTTCACTTCAAAGTATTGAAATTGAATGTGGTGGGGCTTATGGATGGCTATCTGAGAGTGGTGCTTTTTTCCGAAAAGAAAATGGTGGTGTCCTCGCTGATATGGGAGTTCATTATCTAGATTTAATTGAAGATTTAGTTGGTTCCTTACAACCAATCAGTTACTATGATGATTGCTTTGGTGGAGTAGAAGCTAATTGTGAATTTGAACTGCTGGCTCAGGATCGGATTCCTGTTAAACTAATACTTTCTCGTACCCATGATTTGAAAAACACAGCTATTTTCAAAGGAGAATTAGGAGAACTAAATCTAGAACTTAATACCTTTGATACATGCTTTTGGCGCTCCTCTCAATCTGATAAACTTGCAGGCAAATTATATCTCCATAAATCCTTTGAATTTGGTGATTGGTTGCCAACATTTAATTCTTGCTTTGCAGAACAATTTGTAGAATTTGCCTCAGCAATACACGAGCAAAAAACACCAAGAGTGACAGCAAAACAAGCTGCTAATACTATAGGAATGATTGAGTGGGCTTATGCTCAACGTAATTTCTTGCTTTCTCCAGCATATTCCCAACAAGCAATTTCTCTTCCAGTATCAAAAGTAGTCGTTACGGGTGGCACTGGTTTTATTGGAGAACATTTAATTGCTAGATTAGTAAAGTTAGGATTTTCCGATATTGTTGTTCCTGTTCGCAACTATAAAACTTGTGCTAGTGCAGCTAGATTCCCTATTCAAATGCCGGGAATTGATTTATTAGATTACGAGCAAGTAAAAGCCAGTGTTGCTGGTGCAAAATTTGTATTTCATCTTGCCTATGGACGTGATGGAGGTAATGCTGCACAGGTCACGATTGAAGGCACGAAAAATGTAGTCAATGCAGCAATCGAATCTGGAGTGGAGTGTTTAATTATTCTCAGTACTATGTATGTTTTTGGACATCCTGAGACTAATCAATTAGTTGATGAATCCTGGCCTTATCAGCCTGCCGGCGGTGAATATGGCACTAGTAAAGCAAAAATGGAACGTTGGTGTCTTGCACGAGCTAAGTCTAGTCCTAATACTAGGATTGTCATTCTTAACCCATCTTGTGTTTACGGGCCTAGTGGGAAAACCTATACTAAATTACCTATAGATTTGGCTCGCACAGGTAATTTTTGTTGGATTGAAGAAGGAAAGGGAATTGCTAACTACACTTACGTAGAAAACTTGATTGATGCAATTCTTTTAGCAGCAAATTGTGAGACTGCACATGGTGAAAGATTCATTATCAATGATGGTTTTTGTTCTTGGCGTGAATTCATTACACCACTGATTGGGAAATTTGCTCATAACTTGCCTTCATACAGCCGTAGTCAGTTAATTAACAAATCCGATCGAACTCCAGCAGAAATGAAAGATTTAGTTCGCCATTTAATCCAAGATTTAGAATTAATTGATATTATCAATAGGATGCCTATACTTGGTAGTATTAAGCGACAAGCATTCAAATTAGTGCCGAAGGTGCATAATAATTTATTACAAGAGCAAGCTCAAATAACTTCACCTATAATGCTTGTAAACACACCATCTTTTCAACATCCACCAGCTTGGCTAGCAGATTTATTTTCTTCAACTATCACTCGGTTTTCATCGGAAAAAGCATCTAAAATTTTGGGTTGGAAACCTTTGGTTACTTTAAGTGATGGACAGGAAAAAACAGTATCTTTTTTAAGAAGTATAGGCTATACGGAACTGCTATGATTTTTTCTTCAGTTCAATCTAATCTAGGGCTTGCTTTTAACCATAAAAAAAATAGCTTAGGCTTTTTACGTTTCTTATTTGCTGTTTTAGTCGTTCTACAACATAGCTATATCCTTGGTAATTTCGGCAATGAGCCTTTATTATCTCTAAGTAAAGGACAGCTAAGTTCAGGTTCATTAGCTGTACATGCTTTCTTTATCATTAGTGGATTTTTGATAACTCGTAGTTATATTTCAAATCCCAATATTTGGCGTTATTCATGGCATCGAATCTTACGTATCTTTCCTGGTTTTTGGGTCTGCTTATTGGTTACTTCTTTTGTTATAGCTCCCATTGCATATATCAATGTACATGGAAATACAAGTGGTTATTTCTTAACATCAGATAGTCCATTTAGTTATGTTTTTAGTAATCTATTTTTATCAATTAAACAATCAGATATAGCTGGGCTGATGGCATCCCATCCAGAAAAATCATTGAATGGTTCTCTATGGACTTTAGAATGGGAATTTTTTCTTTATATCGCTATAGCTATTTTAGGTTCTTTATCCATACTTACAAAGTCCCGATGGATTGTTTTAGCTATCTTCTTAGTGCTATTATTAACTTACTTGTTAGACTCATGCCACTGCCGAATAATTTTATTATATTGGACTAGTAACAGAGTACCACCATTGTTAGTCTTGTTCTTTTCAGGTGCAGTTTTCTGGCTTTACAGGGAAAAGGTTTATTGGAATTCGATAATTTTCGTTAGTTTAGTGTTAGTTACTTCAGTGGCGATATATCTTAATTTATATGCCTGGGTAGAGCCATTAACTTTACCATACATTATTTTATGGCTATCTATAAATCTGCCTTGGAGCAATTTTGATAAACATAGTGATTATTCTTATGGAATTTATATCTACTCATTTCCTATACAGCAACTTCTTGTTCAATTTAATTTATACGAGTTTGGTGTTGGTTTTTATTTTATGCTTTCATTATTACTGACAATACCATTAGCTATTCTTAGCTGGCATTTTTTTGAAAAGCCTGCTTTGCAGTTCAAAAATAAAAATATTAATTCTATTAATTACTTTTTAATCAAAGTAAAAAAATAACTTTTTATTGACAATAATAATTTAACAAAAAATTGGTTGTTAGGACTTAAATGAAAGTCATCCAAACTCTCGGATACTATTTTCCTGAATCTTCTGGAGGTACAGAGGTTTATGTCGATGGATTAGTAAATCAATTAAACTCCCAAGGTGTAAAAAGTATTGTTGCTGCTCCTCAAAAAGGAACTCAGGAAATAACCTATGAACATAATGGTATTAGCATCTATCGTTATCCTGTTTTTCGCGATCTCACCCTTGAGCAAATCCGTGATGTTACACCGCATGGTGGGTTTGAATATTTTGCTCAGTGGCTCCAGCAACAAAAAGCTAACATCTACCATCAACACTCTTGGGCGACTGGTTGCAGCATACACCACATGCGACAGGCGAAACAACTAGGGATGCCAACAGTGTTAACCGTCCATGTCCCTGGATATATCTGTTTGCGTGGCACAATGCTATTGAATGGGCAACAAGTCTGTGACGGACGCATTGAGCAGGTACGGTGTGGTAACTGTTGGGCTATGGCGCGAGGCATACCAGCAAGCCTAGCACCCCTATTGTCTAGAATACCCCTACCCTTAAGTGCGATCGCCTCTTCCTCATTATCTAATAACCGTCTAGCTACTGCTCTAGCTACACCAACTTTGGTTGCTACACATCAAAATCGTTTACTGGAGATGGTAGATTTGTCCGATCGCATAGTAGCTGTCTGTCAATGGCTCTATGATGCATTGCTGCTGAATGGCGTAGCCAAAGAAAAACTCGTTTTGTGCAGACAGGGAGTAGATTCAACTTATCCCAAAGCTAAACCTAATTCAAAATTCAGTATACAGACGAGCGAGCCTCTAAGAATAGGTTTTTTGGGACGTTGGGACAAAATCAAGGGCATTCATATACTAGTAGAGGCGGTGTGCCGCCTACCATTAGATGTATCAGTCGAACTGGTGATTCACGGGTTAGTACAGGGAGACGAAGGGAGAGCCTATCAGCAGCAGGTTTTGGCTAGAGCAGCTAACGATCCTCGCATTCGCGTAGCAGAACCGCTATCACGTGCTGCTGTACAGGATACCCTTGCCAGCTTTGATGTTTTAGCTGTACCATCCCAGTGGCTGGAAACTGGACCACTAACTGTTTTAGAAGCTCTATCTGTGGGTACGCCAGTTTTAGGTTCCAATCTTGGCGGAATAGCAGAGTTAGTGCGGCATGGTATAGATGGGTGGTTAGTCCCAGCTATGGATGTTGCAGCTTGGAGTGAGGCTATAGCCTATCTTACTCGTAACCGGAATGTCTTAGACAAACTACGTCAGGCGATCGCGTCGGTGAGGACGATGAAGGAAGTGGCATTAGAAATGGCAAATCTTTATCAACAAATGGAGAATTTATGACTAAAGTCAGAGCAGAATTTAGCACCAACCAAGGAGCAAGTGTAGCTCGTAACCGAGGGACAGACTTAGCACAGGGTAAATTCATTCAATATCTTGATGCTGATGATTTATTGCGACCGTCATTACTATTTAGTTTTATAAAAACTCTGGAATTACCTATTCCGGCTCTTCAGTTCATTTTATGGAAACGAGCAGCACTATGTTGCAGAATATCCTTGGAGAAGCATATTAAATGGTTTTTTAGTTAGAGGACGCATCAACTTAGAAGCTATCTGGAAAATTAAAATTCGAGAGGGTAAAGCTCTGCGGAAAGAACTATTAAAGGATTATTTATTAGACCTTATTTCTCTAATTAAATATCGTGTAAAACGTAAAATAAAAACTATCATGAAAATTTTAACTATTATCTCTAATGGAAATTAAAAAAGTCTCCGTCATTATTCCTTGTTATAATACTGAGCGATTTCTAGCTCAAACCATTGAAAGTGTTTTCTCGCAAACTTTTGCTGATTATGAAATTATTTTGATAGATGATGGTTCAACAGATGGTACAGCAGAAGTAATCAAATCCTTTGGAAATAAAGTCAGAGCAGAATTTAGCGCCAACCGAGGAGCAAGTGCAGCACGTAACCGAGGAACAGACATAGCACAAGGTAAATTCATTCAATACCTTGATGCTGATGATTTATTACGATCTGATGCTTTAGACAAACGAGTCAATGCTTTAGAAGCCAGTGGTGCTGATGTTGCTTACTCAGATTGGCAAAAGTTGGAGGAAAATGAAACAGGTGAGTTTTTGCCAGGTAACGTCATTGCCAGAAAAATTGAAGACGTTCACCCCGATCCTCAAATTGCCTTGTTCACTAATTTCTGGGCACCACCAGCTGCTCTCCTCTATCGTCGGGAAATTGTAGATGCAATAGGAGGTTGGAATGAGTCATTACCGATTATTCAAGATGCACGTTTTCTGTTGGATGCAGCCTTAGTAGGTGGTAAATTTATCTATGTACCGGGGGTAGGAGCCGATTACCGCGTTCATAAAAACAAAAGCTTATCTAGTCGCGATCCTGTAGGTTTTGTAAAAGACTGTTTTCATAATAACTGCCAAATCGAAGAGTTTTGGCGGCATCATGGTGGACTTACTCCAGAACGTTCTTCTGCCTTAGTTAATGGGTATGATTACACTTCTCGTACCCTGTTTATGACAGAAGAAAAACTTTTTCAAGAAAATCTGCACCGTCTTTATCAACTACAACCGGGCTTCAGTCTCAGTTTCCCAAAATTAGTAGGAATGATGTCCACTATCTTAGGTCAACAGATGACACGCTCTGTAATGAAACTTTTAGGAAAAACTCACGTTTCTTAATCCAGAATATTACCTTCAAAAACAAATGAATAAATTAGCTTTTTTCAGTCAGATTGTTAACAAACAACTTAGTGGTCAAAGTCGCTATTGTCCTCATTGTGAAAGTGAAAGAACAATTCTAATCCAGCGAAAAAAAATTCTTTTAGAACTGCGTCAATGTCAAGAATGTTTTTTGATGTACCGCTATCCTAAAGACGGAGTAGCAGACAATATTGATTTTTATCAATCTGAATATCAAGAAGGAATGACCACTGATATGCCAGATGAAGTAGAACTAAAAAAATTGTTGGAATTGGGATTTCGAGGTAGTCAGATTGATTTATCTAATAACATACAAATCGTTAAACAGTATATAAATCATGGGTCTTTGCTAGACTATGGTTGCTCTTGGGGGTATGGCGTAAATCAATTTAATCAAGCTGGCTACGATGCTGTTGGCTTTGAAATCTCAAAATCTAGATCGGAATATGGACGCAAGCATTTATCAGTAAAAATTTTGGATGAATTGCTTGATCTAGAAGAATTTAAACCCCATTCTTTTGATATTATCCATACTAGTCATGTTTTAGAACATTTGCCAGAACTAACTCAAGCTTTTTCGCTTTTTCAAAAACTAATTAAACCGACTGGATATTTAATTATCTTTGTTCCTAACGCTGGTGGTCAATCCGCACGCAATCTTGGCGTAGGTTGGGGCCCGATGATTGGAGAAAAACATACTTTAGCGTTGGATGCTAGATTTTTTGCTAACAATTTACCTAAGTATGGATTTATCCCTGTTTTTAACAGTCCGCCTTATGATAATACTCCTGTAGCTTATGAATCAGAAGAACAAGCAAGTATGGCATTTCCGGGAGATGAATTACTAGTAATTGCTCGTCCTATCAATAGCTAATTTGCCTATCTTCTATGAAAGTCTTAATCTCTTGCGGTACTAAATTTCATTCAGATCATCTTGCTTATCAGTTACAGAACAGGAATAGCTTGTACAAGCTAATCACTTCCCATCCATCATTTGCTTATAAGAGAGTGCCAGTAAATCGAGGAAAAATAATATTTTTACCCCCAATATTCACCGTATCCCTGATTCTGGATAAGCTGTTAGGTAAATTTTATTTTTTTAAATCGCCTTTTGAATGGCTACTGGCTGTAGTTTACGATTGGATGGCTAGTTTGCGTGTAGGAAACCCAGATGTTTCTATATCTTGGGCTTGGGCCAGCCTACAAACCATTAGAGCAGTCAAAACAAAAGGTGGTATTGCCATTCTTGAAGAGTGTGGTTCGTGTAACAAACATCAAGAGCAATTATTGTTTGAAGAATATGAGCGATTAAATTTAGATTATGAGTCCAAAACATTCAATAAGATAATTACTAGAGAATTACAAGAATGTCAGGAGGCAGATTATATATTATGCCCTTCTAGATATGTCGCCGACTCTTTGAATAAATGCGGAATATCAAATCATAAGTTAATAGTCATTCCTTATGGTGTAGAGCTTAATTTATTTAATCGCCAACCAAAAAAAGATAGGATTTTCCGAGTGTTATTTGTAGGGAGTGTTGGAGTTCGTAAAGGGCTAATTTACTTATTTCAAGCTTTAAAAGATTTAAAATTAGATAATTTTGAATGTTTAATTATCGGTTCAGTGGAATCAGCCTTTCAAGATATTTTCACAGAATATCAGCAATACTTTACTCATATACCAAGAGTAGAACACTCCCAACTCAAAGAGTATTATTCTAATTCCTCAGTATTTGTTTTACCTAGCTTAGATGAGGGAATGGCTTACGTACAGTTAGAAGCTATGGCTTGTGGCTTACCTGTAATTTGTACTCCCAATTCTGGAGGAGATTCTGTAATCAGAGAGGGAGAAGAAGGTTTTATCATCCCCATTAGGGATTCTCAAGCAATTCAAGAAAAAATACAGTATCTCTATCAAAATCCGCAAGAATTGAGCAGAATCGGCAATAACGCACTCAAAAGAGCCAAGGAATTTACTTGGGATAACTATGGTACTCACCTGGAAACGGCGTTAAAAGAACTGTTAGCAAAAAAGGTATGAGTCGCAAACGGGTTTGTTTAGTCAGTCCGGGTCATGTATCCTGCAATCCTAGATTATTGAAAGAAGCAAATGCTTTACATGATGCGGGTTTTCATGTGCGAGTAGTTGCTGGAAACTATTCAGCCGAAGCCCGTCTTTTAGATGAAAGTATTTTGCCCCAAGCGCCCTGGTCATGGACACAAGTCACTTTAGGAGCCAAACCAACCTATTTGATGCGTAGACTCTGGCAAGAATTGGCTAGGAGAGTCGCAACGACAGGTTGGATTCCCCATTTGTCTGTAGCTATTTGGGCACATAGTTCTATGAGTGCCAAGCTTGCCAAAGCGGCCGCGGCTGAATCTGCTGACCTTTACATTGCCCATTGTTTGGCTGCACTTCCAGCAGCGGCTTTTGCCGCTCAAAAACATCATGCCAAACTAGGGTTCGATGCGGAAGACTTTCATATTGGCGAATTAACTGACACTCCAGCCAACCAGACAGAGATTCGGGTGCGCGATCGCATTGAACGTACTTTATTACTTCGTTGTCAACACTTAACTGCTGCTTCACCAGGAATTGCTACCGCTTACGCTAAACGTTACGGGGTAAACATGGAACCGATTTTGAATGTATTTCCCCTAGCAGAAGCACCAGCGACCACAGAGCGACAACAGGGCGATCGCGTTGGTTCAGAACCTTCCCTGTACTGGTTTTCCCAAACTATAGGCCCCGGTAGAGGATTAGAATCAATCCTACATGCAATAGGGCAGATGCAAACCCCTGTGCGTTTGCACTTACGAGGTATTCTTATTCCTGGTTATTCAGAACAGCTGATGCAATTAGCCCAAGAGGTGGGAGTAGGCGATCGCCTTCACTTTCTTCCTCCTGCACCCCCCGATCAAATGGCTCGGTTAGCAGCTTGTCATGATATTGGGTTATCCCTGGAGCTAATTCAGCCTCGAAATCGAGCGATTTGTCTAACCAATAAAATTTTTGTTTATCTTTTAGCAGGATTACCTATATTAATGAGCCTTACCCCTGCTCAACAAGAATTTGCCAAACAATTAGGAGAGGTTGCTTTATTAGTAAATATCAATGACTCAGCAGCAGTAGCAGTAGCTTTAGATAGCCTATTATCTAATCCAGCTAAACTGCAATTTGTTCGTAATCAAGCTAGAAAATTAGGTAAAGGAATTTATAACTGGGATCTAGAACAGCAACATTTTGTAAAATTTGTAGAAGAAGTTTTGCAATGAATAAATCACTATAAACTATCTTTTAAACATGGTAGCTATTGGACTTTTCTAAAAAATCGATTCTGCGTTTAATGCCTATTGGCTGGCATTCATAATCACTATAATTATAAATTTATTCAAAGCACTTGCAAAACTTATCATAAACCCAAGCAAAAAGTTTTTTATAACGTATTTTAATGGTTTGAACGATTGCAAATTTACTCACAAAAACGCGATCGCAAAAACCTTAATTTACCCCACCTAAATTAATCTAAATTCTCATGAGAAATGTATATTTAGAACTGATCAGAGGAATAGCTGCACTAGTCGTTTTTACTGGTCATCTTACCCTTTATATTGATGGATTTAGAGAAGCCTTGGGAAATGTTACAATGCTAGTTAATTGGGGAACTGAAGCAGTTATAGTCTTCTTTATCCTCAGTGGAGCAGTAATTCGACTATCAATGGATGCCAATCCTAAAAGCAGGCTGCAATTTATTAAACATAGAATTGCTCGGATTATTCCACTGTATATTATCGCCATCATCCTAACAATTATAGTTTCATTTGCTGCTAGAAACGTACCAAGTGTGTCGGTTATAGTAGGAAATTTGCTATTTTTGCAAACTCTACAAGGCTATATCTATCCAACAATGTGGGCGAATATGCCATTATGGAGTCTCTCTTTTGAGATTTTCTTCTATTTAGCTTATACTCTGACAATAGGTAGATATCAGAATAAATTATTGTACATCTGGGTAATTACAAGTGTTGTTGCTGTAATTATTCAGTCATTATTGCCATTGACAGGAATATTTGGTCATTTCACTATTATATTTGCCTACTCAAGCATTTGGCTTCTTGGATATTATTCAACAGACATATCAAAATATGTAAAAGTGGATTTAATATTGGCTTATGCTTGGTTAGGTTTGTTACCAATGACCGCTCGATTACATTTTTCAGATGAATACTTTTTAGCAGTAAAGCATTTTATAGTAGGCTGTACCATTATCCCACTTTTTACTTTTTTGATCAGCCACCGAAAAATAGTTATAGATACAAAACAAGGAATAAGATTGAAATGGTTGCTATGGATAATGGTTTACACTATAGTTACATTGTTTAGTTTTAGAACTCAATCATTATTGATATCCAAGATTCTTTATGCTCTCTTGCCAATCTTAATGATTGCTACTATATGTTTGTATACAAAATACTTGCAATCAATCCAGATTAATAAAAACTTTTGTTTATTAATTGGTCAAATTTCTTATGCACTTTATATTATTCACACACCTATTATCCATGCAGTTAATCTATTATCATTTAATCTTGGCACAAAACTAATTTTAGCAATAATTATACCTGTAATTTTTGCTTATATTTTTGAGTTTTATTTCCATCCTCCTCTAGCCCGTAAAATTCTCACTTATGGTAGAACTAATAGCTTTTACAAATCAAAGAAAAGCAGCATAAAAGATTGTGTAAAAAATGGACTTGACGACTGAGCAAGATCAATGAGTTTAGTAGCAACTCTTGCTTTTTTGTAAAACCATAACTTCTTTTGTTTAAGGTTAATTATTCGAACTAGTCAGCTAGGAGAAAAAACAAATGTTAGCAACAGACTCTTTTAAAAAAGTAACTCAAAATTTAGATGATCCTTGGTATAGATTTTCTCGCATTTTCTCGGCATTAGAAAATCTAACACCAATAATTACTAAAAAGAGTAGCTGGCTCGAGCTAGGTTGTAACCAAGGACAGTTTGTTAATCTCTTGATTGATAAATATATGGTTTCAATATTAAACTAGTTTGGGGAGTTAGTCTGCTGCCGCAAAGATATTTAAAATATTCTTTATTTAGAATGATATCAGAGAATTTAGCTATCCTGTTTCCACAATTGTGTGGAAATATTATTCTAATTTGTCAAAGATAGGATTTTTTTTAAAAAAGCTTTTCTGAAAATCAAGCAATGCGAATTCTACTGAGTGTCGATCCAGAACTGCCAGTGCCGCCTAAACTCTATGGAGGCATAGAACGTATTGTGGATGTTTTAGTCACTAGGTTGCAAACTAAAGGTCATATCGTTGGACTAGTAGCTCATCCTGATTCTACCTCGCCTGCGGCTGAATTTTTCGCTTGGGCAGGCAGGCGATCGCAAAACAAATTTGATACAATTCAAAACACAATTCGTCTTTGGTCAGTAGTTCAGGAATTCCAGCCTGACTTAGTTCACAGTTTTTCTCGCATTCTCTATCTGCTACCTCTACTGGGTTCTCAACTGCCAAAAGTCATGTCTTACCAGCGCTACCCTACCAAGCGCACCACAAGTTGGGGAGCGAAGCTAGCTCAGGGAACTCTCACCTTTACAGGATGTAGTGACTATATTTGTACTCTGGGAAAGGCAAATGGCGGAACTTGGCATACCATTCACAATTGCGTTGAGCTAGAGAAGTATAATTTTGTGCCAAAAGTACCAGAGGACGCGCCGTTGGTATTTTTGAGCCGAGTAGAACGAATTAAAGGAGCGCATACTGCGATCGCAGTTGCTCGCAAAACAGGACGGCGTTTAATTATCGCTGGAAACTACAGTAAAACTGGAGAAGAAGGAAAGTACTGGCAAGAAGAAATTTTTCCCAATCTTGGCAAAAATGGGATTGAGTATGTTGGGACTGTTAACGATGCTCAGAAAAATGAACTTCTAGGAAAAGCTGCTGCCATGATTGTGCCGATTGAGTGGGAAGAACCTTTTGGTATTGTCTTTGCCGAAGCTTTGGCATGTGGTACGCCTGTTATTTCCTCCTCAAGAGGGGCATTACCAGAAATTGTCCGTCAAGGCATTGATGGCTATCTAGTTAATAGTTTTGAAGAAGCAGTTACTACTATTGAAAAATTACCAAATATTAACCGTCATAACTGTCGTCAACGTGTTGAGCAATGTTTTTCTGCTGATGTAATTGTAGAGCAGTATGAGAAGCTTTACCAACACATAAGTAGGTAAGCGTAAATAATTAAAGCTTTGTAGTCAAGGGTTTAGTGCGTTACGCTGTCGCTAACACACCCTACGTATCTTTTCAGAAATCAAATACCAGTCCTATCTCTATCTTTTTAACATACTTAATTGCATATTTAAGCTATGAATTGTATGAGAAAAATTTCATAAAAATGAAAAGGTATTTTGAGGATTCAAAAAATTTGACTATTCCAAAATCAAATGAACCATAAAGTTCTAATAGTTAGTCCCCATTTTCCACCAATTAACGCTCCCGATCATCAACGGGTGCGAATGTCTCTGCCCTACTTTGAAGAATTTGGTTGGGAACCTCACATTTTAACTGTTCGTTCAGATTGTGTTGAAGGAATCCAAGACCCCATACTAGCAAAAACAATTCCCTCTAATATCCCCGTTACATATACAGGAGCAATACCCCTTCGACAGACTCGGCTGATTGGTATGGGCAGTTTGGGATTGCGAAGTTTTCCCTATTTACTTAGAGCAGGCGATCGCCTCCTTCGCCTGCAAAAATTTGATTTGGTATATTTTTCAACGACCATATTCATCACTATGGCTCTAGGTCATAGATGGTACAGACGCTTCAGAATACCCTATATCCTAGACTTTCAAGATCCCTGGTTAAGTGATTACTACAAATATACAGACACTACTCCACCAGGAGGACGCTTCAAGTACGGATTTGCTCAACTCCAAGCAAAATTGCTGGAACCCAGGGCTATGAGTAAAGTCAGTCACGTAATTAGTGTTTCACCAGCATATCCGAAAACCTTACAACAGCGATACCCACATTTACAACCAAAACAGTTTACTGTTTTGCCTTTTGGAGCTCCAGAGTCTGATTTTAAGAAACTTCCCTCCCTCAATATTCAGCAAAACATATTTAACCCCAATGATGGTAAACGCCATTGGGTATACGTGGGCAGAGGTGGCGATGATATGGCCTTGGCTGTGAGAACTTTATTTCTGAGTATTCAGTCAGAGCGTCGCCATAATTCTAAACTTTGGCAATCAGTTCAACTGCATTTTGTTGGTACTAGTTATGCTCTTGGCAGTCAAGCCGTTAAAACTATAGAGCCAATAGCCCAAGAACTAGATGTTGCCGACTTAGTAACCGAATATCCTCATCGCATTCCCTACTTTGAGGCGCTACAAGTTCTCATTGATAGTGACGCTATTCTACTTATTGGCTCCGATGACCCTAGCTATACAGCTTCCAAACTCTACCCCTGTATTCTAGCCCGCAAACCCATCCTGGCAATTTTTCACCACGAGAGTTCTGTAGTTGATATTCTACAACGCTGCCAAGCTGGTCAAGCTGTTACCTTTACTTCATCAAACCAGCCTGAAGATTTGCTTTCGGAGATGGTTGCTCAAATTAATTGGTTGCTTTCTATGCCAAAAGGGTTTCAACCAAAAACTAACTGGTTAGCCTTTCAACCTTATACAGATCGGGAAATGACCCGCCAGCAGTGTGCCGTATTCGATCGGAGTCTTGCTAATTTATAGAAAAGGCAGTTCATCATAAAGTAACTCTTCGATTCCAGGTATTAAGTAAGTTGTGCGTTGAATAAATTGCGGAAGCCCTTAAACAAATAGTCAAGCATTTTGATTTATTCTAGTGAATACACGATTTTTTACAGGCGTGTTATCAATACTTACAATAGTAATAGTTCCTTCTAATTTTACAAATAAATCTCGTCCATTTGGAAACATTGAATTTCACATTCAGTTAGTCATTGCATGTACAAGCTTTATGCTAGTACCAATTTTATAAAATTATGGTTATGACATCTGGGTTTAACTTTCAGTCCCCTATAGGATTTAGCAAACATCAGAAACGTTGGTTTGTGAAAGCCTTTTGGATTATTCTGATGTTAATAGTACTAAAAATCATCACTGCTGATGCACCCTTTCTCAGTAAGATGGGTGCCCTATTAATTGCAGTAATGGCACTATTACCAGGCTATCTATGGTGTGCCGATCGTGCCAAAGGACTGCCGTTATTTCCAATAATGACACTAACCTACTTAGGCTCACATGCTTTTCCCCTTATTTCCAAAAATCCAAATATTATTAAGTATTCTGAAGAATTACATTTTAATGCAGCCGTAGTAGTTGCCATTTTTTTAGGAGTGGGAACAATAACTTGGCTTGCTTTCGTCAGTCGTGAACCTCAAGGCATATCTAAAATTAAAGTATTTAAACCAAACCAAATAACCCCTTTCTTTCTGCAAACAATCTTTTTTTCTATTATCTTTGATCTTTTACAAAATACTGGATATCTATGGTTAATAATACCTAGCTCGATTTATGCAATTTTGAAAACTGCAATACCGTCTCTCACTAGTCTGGGATTAATGATATTGGGTTATCAACTAGGAGCTAATCGCTTGAGTCGTAGAGAGTCAAGACTATTTATTTTGCTAACGGTAGTTATGATTTTTCAATCAGGAGTTAGTCTTTACCTTAGTGTCGCAGGTGTATATGTAGTATTAATGAGTTTAGGTTGGATGCTTGGTAGTGGCAAATTTCCGTGGCGATTATTATTGATCGCTTTTTTAGTCATATCGTTCCTAAACTTAGGGAAAGGAGAAATTCGATCCCTTTACTGGAATAAAGGCTCAATTCAACCCTCGCAATATATGACTGTATACATTACCTGGATTAATAATTCTTGGCAGCATATCAATACTCCTAAAGACAGTATAGGTAGTAATAAAAAAAAGCCAGAAAGCTTGGACGATCGTTCAAGCATTATACACATGCTGATGAAAGCAATTTCTGAAACGGGAACCTTAAGAGAATATATGCAGGGAAAAACTTATTCACTTATCCCTCAATTATTAATACCTCGGATATTTAACTCAAACAAGGTTCGTGGTAGTGAAGCCACCAATATGTTAAGCGTATATTATGGTTTGCAAACATATAAAGAGACATTCACAACCGAAATTGCCTGGGGTTTGTTACAAGAAGCTTATGCTAACTTTGGCAGGATAGGTTGCGCTGGTTTAGGAATATTTTTAGGAAGTTTATATGGATGGATAACTCGTTTGACTATGAATGTTCCAATTACATCATATCGATTTCTGCTATCACTGATTTTAATCATGCTGTCAATTAAAAACGAATTGACTTTGAGCTCATTTTTGAGTATTTTATCTCAAAGTACAATGATTTTATTAGTCATCAGAAGTTTCTTGATGAAAGGTATTAAATACTATCCCTCTCAGACCTATAGTATTTACCCTACTGGTGAACTACGTTTTTAAAGCTGCCATTTGGCTGAAAAATATTTAACTATACCTTAATTGCTTAGAGGTGATTTTAAAAGTATTTTATTTGGCTGTAATTTTAGGCATTTATTGACCCCCCTTAAAAAGGTAGATTTAGAGGGAAATATAACTTTTGATTCATGCCGACAAGAAAACTTTTAAAATATCCTCTTAAAAAATGCTATTAAAATTAAACTTCTGAGAAGATTTATCCATTATCTTTTTAAATAAATTATACCAATATTTATCGATTTAATGATTCAAAAGCGAATTCATTCATTTGATGGTCTTAGAGGAATAGCTATATTCTTAGTTTTACTAGATCATGCAAAAAATACTATTCACTCCAAAAGTGAGATTTGGAATTTAGCATCAATATTTATAGCCAATTCGAGCTTGGGAGTTAGGCTATTTTTTGTCCTAAGTGGCTATTTAATAACTCTAATTTTGTTAAAGGAAATTAATGAAAGTGGTATTATTAATTTGAAGAGATTCTATATGCGCCGTGCAATACGGTTATTTCCCAGTCTTTACTGTTTTATAGGAGTAGTTTTCATTATTAACTTGATTGCTCATTTGAATATCAATGCAGAACAATTCATAGCAGCAGCAACTTTTACATGGAACTATCTAGGCCCTTTTCACAATGGTTCCTTGAGAGGAACTTGGTTTCTTGGTCATTTATGGACTCTTTCATTAGAAGAACAATTTTACTTACTCTGGCCTCTAATTTTATTGTTGTTAGGAATTAACAAATCTCGTAAGTTATCATTTATTCTAATTTTATCGATGCCGATTATTCGTGTAGGTAGCTACTTTTTATTTCCTTCAGTTAAAGGATATTTAAACATGATGCTACATACATCAATCGATAGTATTATGGTAGGCTGCCTAATGGCTATTCTTACTCAATTTCCTGTCTTAAGTGAGCGTATATATAAATTGAAGGGATTTTCTATAGTAATATTACTTATTTGGCCATTGTTCATTACTCCCATTTTGGATCGCTTAATTAGAGGTTATTTAATCTCTATAGGTCTAACGATAGATGCCATAATTTTAGGAATACTGATTGCTTGGCTCTATGCGAATCCACTTTCCTATGCAAATAAATTACTGAGTATACCAGTCATTGTTTACATAGGAAAAATCTCTTATAGCTTATACATCTGGCAGCAATTATTTTTAACGAATGATAATACTACTATTTCAGGAATTTTTCCCTATAATATTGGGTTTAGTTTCTTGGCTGGACTTGCTTCTTATTACTTAATTGAAAAACCCTGTCTTAAACTAAAAGATAGTAAAAAGCTTTCAGCGTTCTTAGGATGAAATCAATAAAATAAAATAAAATATTTAATTTAATTTATTCAATATATATGATATCATGACAAAATTAGCAATTATCTCAACCCATCCTATTCAATATTACGCACCTTGGTTTCGCTATATTACTCAGTCTACTAATCTTGATATTCGAGTATTTTACCTTTGGGACTTTGGTATTACTCCACAGGTTGATGTAGGTTTTAAACAAATTCTTCAGTGGGATATTCCCCTGTTAGATGGATATGAATATGAATTTGTGCCTAACTTGAGTTCTGCTCCCGGTGTCCATCATTTATGGGGATTACAAAATCCATCTTTAGTATCCCAGGTAAAAGCCTATAAGCCTGATGCAGTGCTATTAATGTGCTACAACTATGCCAGCATTTATCGCTTTTTATGGCACTGGAATTCTCTTCAGATACCGTTACTATTTCGCGGTGATTCTCATCGTTTACTACAGCCGAATGGCATGAAAGCATGGGCACGTCGGCAATTTATTACGCAGATTTATTATCGCTTTGCTGCCTGCCTTTACGTGGGTAAAGCTAACTATGATTACTTCCGCTATCATAAAGTTTCAGAAAAAAGTTTGTTTTTTTCTCCCCATGCTGTAGATAACGATCGCTTTTTTACTCAAACCGAGAGTGCCAAACAGCAGGCAATGATTTGGAAGCAAGAATTGGGAATTCCATCGCATCATGCAGTGATTCTCTTTGCAGGTAAATTTGAATCCAAAAAACGTCCTTTGGATTTACTCTTAGCTTTTTTAGAAGCAAATATCCCTCAAGTATCGCTACTGTTTGTTGGTGCAGGCCCTTTAGAAGAAGACCTGAAATCCGCAGCAGTTGGTCAATCAAATATATACTTTGCTCCCTTCCAAAATCAATCTTTAATGCCCCGCACCTATGCGGCTGCTGATTTAGTTGTGCTGCCTAGCTATGGTTCTTCGGAAACCTGGGGACTCGCAATTAATGAAGCAATGTGCTTAAGTCGTCCAGTAATTGTTAGTAGCCATGTAGGGTGTGCCCAAGACCTAATCGATCGCAATCAAAATGGACTGATTTTTCCTGCGGGTAATGTGTCTGCCTTAGCTAGTAGCCTACGCGAAGCATTTTGTGATGGGGAACGTTTACGCGGCTGGGGAGAAGAGAGTCGGAGAATTATTTCTCAGTATAGCTATACTCAAGCAACTCAGGGACTAAAACAGGCCATTGAATATACAAACTCAGTTTCAGCGAAGGCTTAATCTTTAGGAAGATCGCTTTTTAAATGGTCATTGAAAGTTTAAAAAATATCTAATTATAATAATGTCGATCGTTGTTGTTATAAAATACTATTTTCTGGAACTCATCAACTCGTAGATTCGTTTTTAAAACTGTTAGCTTGACTTATTCAAATTGTCTTAAAAAGATACCGATTTTCGTTGCTTTTCTTACTATGTCTGTGTCAATAATACAATTAAACTTTTATTTATCAGCACCAAGTATTTTAAGAAACTATGGGTAAACATAAATACCACTGCCATCTTTGGTTTCCTGACCTATTCAACGCTACAGGAGGAATTCAGCGTTACTCCTTTTTCTGTTTCAAAGCATTCCAAACTCTCCACCCCGATTTTGCCTATGATATTTTCATTAAGCACGATACTGATGTAGCATCAAAGTTGCCTAATTTGTGCTTTCATCCATCTGGCAATTGGCCCCTATCCCTACGCACCCCAGCTTTTGCAAGCCAACTAATTGGTTTTGGTTTTTGGCAGCGTCCAAACTTGATCTTCTCCAGCCATCTGAACTTTAGTGTTCCGGCTTACCTGTTGAAACGGCTATTTGGCATCCCTTACTGGGTTGTAGTACACGGGATTGAAGTGTGGAACCTTCAGAATTCAAATTTACAGACAGCTCTTCACCATGCCGATCGCATTCTAGCCGTTAGTCACTATACGCGCGATCGCCTGCTGCAAGAACAAAACCTCGATCCCGAACGAGTTGTAGTTCTACCCAATACCTTTGATGCCGATAATTTTCAGATTGCACCCAAGTCTGAAAGCCTGCTCAAAAGATATGGTTTAAACTCAGAGCAACCGATTATACTTACCATCGCTCGGTTAGAAAAATTAGAGCAGTATAAAGGCTACGACAGAATTATCACAGCTTTGCCTAAGATCCGTCAGGCTATTCCTAATGTTCATTATCTTCTAGTCGGGAAGGGAGAGGACAAAGCACGAATTGAACAGTTAATTTCCCAATACCAACTCCAAGATTGTGTAACTCTAACTGGCTACATCCCCGATGAAGAACTTTGCGACCACTATAATCTTTGTGATGTATTTGCCATGCCTAGTAAAGGTGAAGGATTTGGTATTGTTTACCTAGAAGCACTTGTCTGTGGCAAACCTACTCTTGGAGGAAACAAAGATGGGGCATTGGATGCGCTGTGTCAGGGAGAATTAGGCGCACTTGTTGACCCTGATGATATAGAAGCGATCGCCGAAACCATAATTCAAATCCTACAGGGCACTTATTCTAATCCTCTAATCTATCAACCAGAGGCATTAAGAGAAAAAGTAATTAACCAATTTGGTTTTCAACAGTTTAAAAAAACTCTTGATAGCTACTTAGAAAAAGATTTCAAAGACATTTAAGTTTTTAACATCAAAATCAAGGCATCAACCATGTTTAATCCCAATTTTGTCAATATCAGCACTAGCGAAATAGTTAACGATCTCAAAGACAAGGGATACTTTGCTTTTGAACAAGCGTTAACCACTCAGTATGTTGAAGAGCTACTTCAAGAAATTGATTTCAATCAACTATTGCTGAATAATAATGATGTTGGTGTAGTTACTTCTCAAGACATCAAATTTTTTACCCATTGCCTAGCGGGTTCTAAAAAAATCTACGATGTCATTACTTCCAGAAAAGTCTTAGATGTATGCAAAGAATATTTTACTGATGAGTATAAGTTAACTAATCATAGAATTTATCAAACATCTCAAAATTCCCACATGCCCTGGCATACAGATAATAATCGCCAGATTGGTAAGCAATTATCTGAAAAACACAATATGCCAGGTCTGTTGTTTTTATTTTATTTCTCTGATGTTGAAAAAAATGCATTTCAATACATAAAAGACTCGCATAAGTGGTCTCGCAAATACAGCCATGAAATTTACCTGAGTGACAGCTATATCGACAATACATATAGCAAAGATATACTAACATTTCCCATGCTCAAGGGAAGTCTGATCTTATGTGATATCCACGGAATCCATAGAGCCAAACCTTTTCAGGATAAAACCTATAACAGAACTACCTTGCTTTTTCAAGTCGATCAAGTTGGTAGCGAGAATGTAGGACATGGTGAAAAAAATCTTGTGAATACTGAGTATCTTGAAAATCTCACTCCAGAGGTAATGGATTATCTCGGATTTGGTTTTAAGAGAGACTACCCGGCTTTTCCTAACACTTCAATTGCTACGATGAAACTACAAGATATCTTAGAGCTACAGAAGCAATTGTTACCCAAGACGTTAGAGGCTCTTAACAAAAATATAGTCAAATCTCTATTGCCTGCTGAGGCACTAATTAATGCCAAGCGAATCCTCTGGTATTTTAAATCAAAATACTCTAACCAAAAACCAAAAATATAGCAATTCATGAAAATTTTGTTGATAGGTAATTACCCATTAGATGCAATCATCAGCATGGATATATTTGCTTCTATGTTGGAGAATTACTTAACCAAAGTTGGGCATCAAGTCAGAATTATTTGCCCAAATCCTTGGTTTGGTAAACTACTATCATCACCAAATTCACTCAGAAAATGGTTAGGTTATATTGATAAATTTGTGTTTTTTCCAGCGCAATTGCGTCAAGCATTGTCTTGGGCAGATATAGTCCATATATGCGACCAAGGTAATGCAGTTTACGTAAAATATTTGGGAAATATACCTCACGTCATCACTTGTCATGATTTATTGCCAATTCGTTCTGGCTTGGGGGAATTTCCCCAATATCGCACTGGATGGACTGGTAAGCAATTCCAGCAAATGGTAATGAGAGGACTAAACCAAGCGCATAAAGTTGCTTGTGTTTCAGAACAGACTAAAAGTGATGTGTTACGCCTTTCTTCTCTGTCTGAGAGTGCTGTATCTGTGATTACTATGGGTTTAAACTATCCCTACATGCCGATGAAAGCTACGGAATCTCAACCACGTTTAAAAGCTTTGGGAATTCCTGAAAATTATCCATTTATTCTGCATGTAGGGGCAAATCACTGGTATAAAAATCGGTTGGGAGTTCTAGAAATCTTTCATCAGCTAATTCTGCAACTCCAACAACCAGAATTTTCCCTAGTTATGGTGGGTAAACCCATGACTGATGAAATGCGTCAGTTTATCAAAACACATAATATGACGCAAAAAGTAATAGAGTTAGTAGAAATTAATAACGAAAACCTCAGAGCTATCTATTCTTCTGCTACAGCTTTACTTTTCCCTTCTCTCTATGAAGGCTTTGGTTGGCCAATTATCGAAGCTCAAGCTTGTGGTTGTCCTGTATTTACATCTAACCGTTCCCCCATGAATGATGTAGGAGGAGAAGCGGCTATATATATAGAACCGGAACAGCCGAAAGAAACCGCAGAAGAGATAATTTGTAATCTACCCACACTAGAAAAGCTGAAGTCAAAAGGATTTGTAAATTCTCAAAAATTTTCAGCAGAGAAAATGATTTCCGATTATATTGAACTTTATCAGCAAGCCATTAATGAAAAATATGAGAATAAAGTAAAAATAATTTAATTTTATAGCTCTTAACTTTTTTCAATAACTTAAATGGTGCATCTTACTAGAATTTGCTGCGGATATCCGCTATGAAAGTTCTCCATGTTATTCCCTCTGTTCCTCAAGTACGGGGTGGCCCAAGTCTTGTTGTTCTGGATATGGTTAAGGCATTGCGAACTAACAATGTTGATGCTGAAATTGCCACGACGAACGATAACGGCGATTGCTTACTTGATGTTCCTTTACAGAAGCTCATTCAATACAAGCAAGTTCCAATCTGGTTTTTTTCTCGATTTTCACCCACTGTAAAAACTGTCAGAGAATACGCCTTTTCTTGGCAGTTAACAGCATGGCTCTGGGATAATATTTCCCAGTATGACATTTTACATATTCATGCCATCTTCTCTTATGCATCGACAATGGCAATGGCGATCGCTCGCCTCAAAAATGTCCCTTATATTGTGATCCCACATGGCTTATTATCCGAATGGTCTTTGCAGCAAAGTACCTGCAAAAAGCAAATTTATATGAGGCTAATCGAGCAAGCTAACCTCAATCACTCTCAAGCGATTCACCTTACCTCGCAACTAGAACAGCAAGAAGTTGCTCAATTGGAACTTAGCGCCCCCAGTTTTGTATTACCACACGGGCTTTCTCACCCGCCCCAGATTCCTCATGCTCGTTCTCTACTTCGGCAACACCTCAACCTGCCAGCAGATGAACCGATAATTTTATTTTTATCCCGTTTACATCCGAAAAAAGGACTAGACTATCTGATCCCCGCATTAGGCAAACTTACTCATCACCGTTTCACTTTTGTTGTTGCAGGTAGTGGTTCCCAAGAGTATGAAGCGGAAATTGAGTTAGCGCTGGTTTCAAATGGCATTCGCGATCGCACCTATATTGCGGGATTTGTTGCTGGAGAGACAAAAAACCTCTTTATCCAAGGTTCGGATCTATTTGCCCTGACATCTCATGCCGAAAACTTTGGTTTAGCAGTTCTAGAGGCTTTAGCTGGAGGTGTTCCCGTCCTTGTTACGCCTGGTGTGGCTTTAGCTGCTATAGTTCAAAAGTACCAAATTGGTTACGTTCCAGAATTAGATGTACTAGCGATCGCCAAAGATATTGAAGAATATCTCACTCATCCCCAAAAAGCTCAAGATATGGGCGATCGCGCTCGTCAAATAATTAGAGAACAATACACTTGGGACAAAGTTGCAGCCAAAATGGTTGAGATTTATCAGGGTATTATTTTCAATTATAAATAATTAAACGATCTGTATGTGTGGCATTGCCGGAATTTTAACGAAAACTGAAATAAAAAACAGTTTGGAAAACTTGATGCTGAGAATGCAAACTGCATTACAGCATCGCGGGCCTGATGACCAAGGAATTTATATTTCCCCAAATCGAGAAGTTGCTTTTGCTCATACTCGTCTTTCTATTCTTGACCTCAGTGCCGCAGGACATCAGCCGATGTCTACACCTGACGGACGCTATTGGATTACCTTTAATGGCGAAATTTACAACTTTCGCCAATTACGACTTGACCTAGAAGCAAAAGGCGAGAAGTTCTATTCACAAACTGATACTGAAGTTATTCTCAAACTTTATCAGCAGCAAGGAACAGAATGTGTCAAGAATTTGCGGGGGATGTTTGCCTTTGCTATTTGGGATAATCAAGAACAAACCTGCTTTATTGCCCGCGATGCTTTAGGAATTAAACCTTTATACTATTGGCAATCTGGAGCAACTTTAATATTCGCCTCAGAAATTAGAGCAATTCTGGCATCGAAATTACCTAGCATTGCCTTAAGTCCAGAGGGTTTATATGGCTATCTTGTCAGTGGTTCAGTACCAGAACCTCACACTTTAATTGCCGGGATTCGCTGTTTAGAAGCTGGTCATTGGTTGCGTTGGCAAGCGGGTAATCTCAGCCAGCAGCAATATTGGCAAATCAACTTTGCGGCTGAAACAATTTCTCTCACAGAAGCTAAAGAAAAAGTTCGTAATGCACTCATTGACTCTATTGAACATCATTTTATCAGTGACGTGCCAGTAGGGATATTTTTAAGTGGTGGAATTGACTCAAGCTCAATTGTTGCTTTAGCGCGTCAAACTCAAAAAGGCAATTTACGTACCTACTCAATTGGTTTTGAAGAAAATGAGTGGAATGAAGGAGAAATTGCCCAAAAAGTTGCTCAAGAATTTGACACTGAACACACAGAATATAAAGTAACTGCCTCTTTAGGACGAGACCTATTACCAAAATTTTTAGCAAGTATCGATCAACCTAGTATTGACGGCTTCAATACTTTTTGTGTATCCCAAATTGCCCGCAAAGATGGAACTAAAGTAGTTTTATCTGGATTAGGGGGAGATGAGCTATTCGGTGGCTATAAAACATTTCAACAAGTACCAAATATGGTGCGGTGGGGTCAGCAACTCCAGAAAATTCAACCTATCAGCAGCAGTCTGGGTAGAGGATTAGCATCTTGGGGCACATCACCACGCATAAGGCGCTTAGGAGACTTTTTACAGCAAAAGCCAACAACCGCAGCAGCTTACCGTAGTTTTAGAGGAATTTTCTCCCACAGAGAAGCCTGGAAAATCACTCAGCACTACTTCAAAGATGCCTTTTTACCGATTTGGGAGGGGGTGATTTTTCAGGATAGGAGCTTACCCAAAAATCTGCCTTCTTTAGAAGATGAAGTGAGCCTGCTAGAACTGAGTTGTTATATGCGTAATCAGTTGTTGCGGGACAGCGATGTTATGAGTATGTCCTGGGGGTTAGAATTGCGAGTCCCTTTAGTTGACCAAGCTCTACTAGAAGCGATCGCCTCTATTCCTAGCACAATGCGTCTCGCACAAGGTAAACAATTATTAGTTCAGGCAATTCCTGAGTTACCAAGTTGGTTACTCAATCGTCCCAAGCGAGGATTCTTTTTTCCTTTTCAGCAATGGATAGAGAAAGATTGGAGTGATTATTTTCCGGCTCAAGAACTAGGTAAAGATATTAATCTCAAACTATGGTATCGTAATTGGAGTTTAGCGATTCTCCACCATTGGTGGAATGAAATTGCTGGCTCAGAATAATCTGTTTCTACAATGTTCTAGCAATGGAAAAGAAGATAGATAGATATATCCGATTAACTAAACAAGGATTGACTGATTATAAATGGTCATTATACTATTTTCAAATGACGATCTTAAATCCCAATCTGCGGAGGTTAATCGCATATTTCTTTTCCTGCTTTCTTCCCAAAACTCGGAATCGTAAAATTGATATTGATATTGAAACAAGAAAAAATATCCAATCTTTGCAAGAAGATGGATTAGTTGTCTTGGATAAGTTTGTGACAAATACTCAAATTCAAGAAATTAGATCGTACCTGTCTACAAAGCTATGCATCGATCGGCATCGTCCAGGGAATGGCAAGTTTAGCGCACCCAGATTCGCTCATAAATCTTCTATTCATGCTTATTATACACCAGAGGATATTGTCGATACTCCACATCTATTGGAACTTGCAAACGAAACAAGGGTTTTAAGCATAATAGAGAATATATTTGGAGCAAAACCAACAATTTCTTTGATGCAGATTTGGTGGTTATTCTCTGGGTTTGATGTTCAAGCAAATTTAAATGAACGATATTTTACACATCCCGGAGAATTTCATCGAGACCTTGATGATTGGTCAGAAATTAAGTTATTTATATATTTAACTGATGTAGATGAAAGTTCTGGGCCTCATGCATTTATTAAAAAATCTCATACATGGTTACTACCACCGAGAACGAGAGATGTAGATATTGATGATAATCCTAATTTTCCTATAGAAAATAACTTAATAAAACTTACTGGTGAGGCAGGCTTGGCTTGGCTTGAAAATAGCTATGTACTCCACCGCTCTATTATTCCTAAAAACAAGCATCGGTTGATTGTAGCAGTGACTTACACCTTGTTTCCATTACCATTAGGGCCGAAGAAGCCTTTAAGAGCGTATCCCAAACCCAATCAATTTAATACCTACATTAATAGAATCTACTTAAAATAATACTAATTTAGTATGGCTCATTATCGTTATATAAATCATTTAAAATAAAGTTATTGTCTTGATTTTTTTATTTATTTAAAATATTACGTACTAAGAGTTAATTTTTTGTTAGCTTATAACTATCTAGTTATTTCTGCCCTACTGTACTAGTTCAAAACCTTAAAGTTTTGGATAAACATTACATGAAAATTCTGCATATTATTCCTTCAGTAGCATCAGTGCGAGGTGGGCCAAGTCAAGCAGTATTAGAAACAGTTAAAGCACTGCGAAATCAAGGGGTTGCAGCAGAAATTGTAACCACTAATGATAATGGCAATAATTTACTCGATGTACCTCTTGGCAAACCTATAGAGTATAAGCAAGTACCAGTTCAGTTTTTTTCGCGCTTTTCTCCTAAAGTTACGTCCATAAGAGAATTTGCATTTTCTAGTCAGCTAACTACATGGTTGTGGCAAAATGCTAAAAAGTATGACTTGTTACACATCCATGCTATTTTCTCCTATGCTTCTACGGTGGCAATGGCGATCGCTCGTTTTCAAGGCATTCCTTACATTGTTCGCCCACTAGGACAACTGTGCGAATGGTCACTTCAGCAAAGTGCTCGCAGAAAACAAATTTATCTCAACTTGATTGAACGGTCAAACCTCAATCATTCTCAGGCGCTTCATCTTACCTCTGAACAAGAACAGCAAGAAGTTTCTCGTTTGGCTCTCAGTCCCCCTAGCTTTGTTCTACCTCACGGACTCTCTATTCCTCCTGCTATCCCCAATGTCCGTTCTCGACTTCGGGAACATTTGCAAGTCCCAGCAGATGAACCAATAATTTTATTTTTATCACGCTTGCACCCTAAAAAAGGACTAGATTATCTCATCCCCGCCTTGGGGAAACTCACTAATTACCGTTTCACCTTTGTGATTGCAGGCAGTGGTTCCAAAGAGTACGAAGCGGAAATTGAGTCTCTGATCGTCTCAAATGGGATGCGCGATCGCACCCATTTTGCTGGATTTGTGACTGGAGAGGAAAAAAACCTTTTCATTCAAGGGTCAGATATATTTGCCTTGACATCCTACGCCGAGAACTTCGGCATAGCAGTTTTAGAGGCTTTAGCTGTTGGTATTCCCGTTGTTGTTACTCCTGGTGTTGCTTTAGCTGCTGTTGTTCAACAAAACAAACTCGGTTACGTTCCCGAATTGGATGTGCAGGCGATCGCCGAAGCTGTTGATTGTTATTTGAGCCATCCTCAAGCAATTAAGGATATGGGCGATCGCGCCCGTAAACTAGTTTTGGAGAACTATACCTGGAATCATATTGCGGAAAATCTAATGGAGATATATACGAAACTTATTAAGCAACAATTATTATCTCAAACACTAATTTAAGATTATATCGACCTCCTTAAATAAACTTGAATAATTTATGGCATCTATGCTAGAGAGAATTACTCCTCTCATTCTCACTTACAACGAATTCCCAAATATTCATCGTGCCATTGAGAGGTTGACTTGGGCAAAGGAGATTATTGTTATTGACAGCTATAGTACAGATAAAACTATAGAAATTCTCCACTCCTATCCACAAGTTCAAGTATTTCAACGTAAATTTGATACTCATGCTACACAATGGAACTACGGCTTAGAAAAGATTAAATCATCATGGGTGCTTTCTTTGGACGCAGATTATATTGTCACTGATGAGTTAATTTCTGAAATCGCAGTTTTACCAATTGATGGAGAAATTGACGGCTATTTTACCAAGTTTAAGTACTGTATATTTGGTAAGCCACTGCGTGGGACTATACTTCCCCCCCGTCAAACTCTGTTTCGGAAAAACAAAGCTATCTACATAGATGATGGTCATACACAGGTTTTGCAACTTACGGGTAAGTCTGCTGAACTGTCTACTTGTATTCATCACGACGATCGCAAACCCCTAAGTCGTTGGTTGTGGGCACAGGATCGCTATATGGCGATCGAAGCTAAAAAACTGCTAGAGACTCCAGAAAGCGAACTTAGTTTTAGCGATCGCATCCGTAAACAAAAAATCCTTGCTCCCTTTATCATCTTAATTTACTGTCTGATTCTGAAAGGCGGTATTCTAGACGGCTGGCATGGTTGGTACTATGCATTTCAGCGAATGCTAGCAGAAACTCTTTTGGCAATTCGTCTATTTGAGTATGGAAAATTGTAGAGACGCGATTAATCGCATCTCTTTTTGAAAAAACTATGTAATGAATTTTGACTAATTAAAATATTTCAAGCGCTGCTTGCCTATAACAATATTCCATACCCTTGGTGGAATCCGATCGATTTAAATATTTCAGCCAATCAAACTTTAACTTAATCTTATGAATATTCTCGGAATTAATGCTTACCACGGTGATGCTTCAGCTTGTCTCGTCCAAGATGGCCAACTCATTGCCGCAGTTGAAGAAGAACGGTTTAATAGAGTTAAACATTGGGCTGGATTTCCCGCAGAATCTATTCGCTATTGCCTGAAAGTTGGTGGTATTAGCGTAGCCGATTTGGATCGTGTGGCGGTATCTTTTAACCCCAAAGCTAACCTAAATCGTAAACTACTTTTTACTCTCCAACAACGTCCTTCCTTATCATCCCTTTTAGATCGGTTTAACAAACAAAGCAAATCTACAAGTCTTAAGCAACAGTTAGCAGAAGCTTGTCACTCTACGCCTGAAGAGATTCGGGCTACAATCCATAACCTCGAACACCACACAACTCACCTAGCCAGTGCTTTCTTTATCTCCCCTTTTGAAAAAGCAGCTATATTATCCATTGACGGCATGGGAGATTTTGTAAGTACCCTAGCTGCTGCTGGTGAAGGGAATCATTTAGAGTACTTCGATCGCACTCACTATCCTCACTCTATCGGTTATCTTTACAATGCCATCACCCTTTATTTAGGCTTTCCCGCTTATGGAGATGAATATAAGGTGATGGGATTAGCGCCTTACGGAGAACCAGAATATTTGGAAGCGTTTCGGCGAATTATTTATCCCAAAGGTGATAGTTTTGAGTTGAATTTAGATTACTTCACTCACCATGAGCAAGGTATTGCCATGAAGTGGGAAGATGGAGCGCCGATTGTTGAACCTTTCCACAGCCCAGAGCTAGAAAAATTATTAGGGCCGGCGCGACATTCCAAATCAGAAGTTACCCAAAAACATCAAAACATTGCTGCTTCTGTGCAAGCGGTGACAGAAGAGATCGTTTTTCATTTAATTAATCGACTGAGCGATCGCTACAAGAGTGACAATCTCTGTTTAGCGGGTGGTGTGGCAATGAATTCTGTCGCCAATGGCAAGATTACTCAAAATACTCCCTTTAAGAATATCTATATTCCAGTGGGTGCTGCTGACAATGGTACATCAATTGGGGCAGCCTTCTTTATCTGGAATCATCTACTCAAGCAACCACGTCACTTTGTTTTAGATCATGCTTATTGGGGTTCGGAGTTTACTGATGAGGAATGCTTGCTAGCCTTGCAATCACACGATTTGCAACCTCAAATCCGAGAGCGAGAAGCACTGCTAAACCACGTTGTTGACGCGCTTTGTGAAGGTAAAGTAGTCGGTTGGTTCCAAGGGAGAATGGAGTTTGCTGCTAGGGCTTTGGGTAACAGATCCCTTCTCGCCGATCCGCGTCGTGCTGATATGCGGGATATTATCAACCTGAAAATCAAATTCCGGGAAAAGTTCCGTCCCTTTGCTCCCAGCATTTTGGAAGAACGGGTAGGCGAATTCTTTGAGGTTGATGAACCAGCGCCATTTATGGAAAAAGTCTTTAAAATTCGTCCTGAAAAAAGAGAGCAAATTCCTGCTGTCACCCATGT
Organism: Nostoc sp. 'Peltigera membranacea cyanobiont' 232; assembly: GCF_002245985.1. NCBI lineage: Bacteria > Bacillati > Cyanobacteriota > Cyanophyceae > Nostocales > Nostocaceae > Nostoc > Nostoc sp. 'Peltigera membranacea cyanobiont' 232. The sequence continues at coordinate 56,702 of NZ_NOLK01000005.1, read as the reverse complement.
TGATGGTACTGGACGCTTACAAAGTGTCAGCCGCCAAACTAATCCTCTTTATTGGGATTTGATTAATACCTTTGCTCAACGCACTGGTATTCCCATCGTCTTAAATACGTCCCTCAATGAAAATGAACCGATTGTTCGCACACCTACAGAAGCCATTCAGTGCTTCTTGAGAACTCACATGGATGCATTGGTTTTGGGTTCCTATTATGTAGAACGCAAAGATATTAAATCAGAATCTAAGGTGTAGCTGAAGCGATCGCGCATTCGTGAGCAGTAAGATTCCTGACTTCTTTGAGAAGTCGGGAATCTGCGGGTTGCAAAATACACAATCACGTCGTTACGGAATATTTAAGAAAATGTATAATTTATAGCCAATTATCATATTAATTTTTCAGTAAAAGGAATTACAAATATCTTAAAGATATAAAGAATCCTAAGTAAGATAGGAATTACACTTGATCTAGAGTGTAAAAACCTTAGAGAAAGAAATTTTCTTTTTATAATGCTTATGGATTTAATAGTTGAAAATTTAGCCGCAATTGATGATAAACTTTCCAAACGTCATATTGACCTCGATCCCGGTGGATATTTCATTATTTACTTAGATAAAGATGCACGGTTAATTTATGCCAAGCATTTTACAAATGTGATTGACGATCGCGGTTTAGCTATCGATCCAGAAACAGGGAAGGTAATTCCAGCACGAGAAAGGGTGGAACGAACTTACACAACGGTTTTTAGCGCAAGAACGGCGAAAGAACTTTGCGTCAAGATTTTTGAAGAAACTCAGCCCTCTCCTGTTACCCAATTAGATCATGCAGCTTATTTGGGTCGAGAATTTGTCCGGGCTGAGGTGGCTTTAATAACAGGACAAGAGTATGTTCAAGATTAAACTTAGGAGTTAGAAACTTCTAACTCCTAATTCCTAACTCTTAACATTACCCATCAGATGATGGCTGATTTATCTGATAGATGTAGTAAGTCGCCATTGGGATAACGGTGGCGGCAATTAACAATCCTACAACCCAAGCAGTAGCGTTACCTTGGTTAGTTTCTTCTGCTTTCTTGTAGGTTCCTTCTACCTGCACATTGTCAGTTATTTTGGGTGGCCCCGGATCGGCTTTTCCAGAAAGGACGGCAACAAGGCGATCGCTCGCATCAAGGAATGCCTGGTTGTATTTATTACCATTGCGTAATGGGACACTTACTGTTTCTGTGGCTACACTCTCGGCAATAGAGTCAGTAAGTAAAGGTTTGACTTTATCCCCAGTAATAATGGCAGTACCATTGGTAACTGTATCAATAACTAATAAGGTTTGATTGGCTTGGGTTTCTTTTGTGGGAAACCATTTTTCAAACAACTCTTTAGTGAAGCTTTCTGGTGTTTCACCGTAATCGAGACGGCGAACAGTCACAATTCTAACTTCCTTATCTGTTTGCTTGGCCAAATCCTCGAAAGCGCTGCTAATCTTGCCTTCATTCAGACGGCTGATGACTTCACTTCGATCCAAAACCCAGGTGTTATTTCCTGCTGTGAGGTTGGGTATTTGATACACACCTGTGGCTAAAGCAGGTGCGGCAAAAAGCGTTGCTGCTAATATAACCGTCACCAATGGTAGAATCAGCCGGATGAGGTGTTTTTGACTGCTAAATACTTGTTTGAGGAGTTGTTTCATCGTGTGATCCTTAAGACAGACTTGCACCAAAAATACTACTCCAGTATAAAATTTATGCTCCTGTCAGCAGGTATACATTTTACGGGATTTTTTGATTGCACAAACTTGTTCTGAGAGCGGTTGCAAGCATTAAATTGACAAGAAATACCGCCCATTTTAGGAATTAACCCAAATACTTAGGGCGGAATTTGCAAACCATCTAGAAATGATATCGTATAATCAATGTTTTTTGCAGAATCTAGCATAAGTTTTCATCTCTGCAATTCGCTTTTCATACTGTACCCATGAATGGGTGATATCTGCATTTTCTGATATTTTAGCTAAATAGCTAAAGATATATCAATATATATACATGACTATAATTCTAACTAACGACGATGGCATTGATGCCCCTGGTATAAAAGCTCTAATCAAAGCTGTAAACGGCAAAAATTTTATTATCGCTGCTCCTGCCGATCATCAGTCTGGCTGTGGACATCAAGTTACTACCACTCGCGCCATCAACCTCCAGCGACGTTCTGAGACTGAATATGCGATCGCAGGCACTCCCGCCGATTGTATAAGAATTGCCTTATCACAAATTAACGCAGATGTCAAACTTGTGCTTTCAGGTATTAATGCCGGGGGAAACTTGGGAGTCGATGCCTACATTTCTGGCACAGTTGCTGCTGTGCGGGAAGCTGCAATGCACGGTATTCCCGGAATTGCAATTTCTCACTATCGCAAAGCCAAGCAAAATTTTGATTGGGATCTAGCCGCTAAATTAACAGTTGAAGTTTTAGCCGACTTACTGAAGCGTCCCCTAGAACCGGGAAGCTTTTGGAATGTCAACCTACCGCATCTGCAACCAGGAGAACCAGAACCGGAAATGGTGTTTTGCCAAGCCTGTACCAAACCTTTACCCGTGAACTATCGAGTTGAAGGCGATAATTTTTATTATGTAGGCGAATATGGCAAACGCGATCGCACTCCTGGTAGCGATGTCGATGTATGTTTTTCCGGCAATATCGCGGTAACTCAATTAAGGGTTTGACGATATTTAGACATTAGGGAGAGCTTGTAGGACTATTAATTTTACAGCTATTGGTTTGTGCGATCGCGATCGTTGATCAAGTCACAATTTTTAAGGTTTTGAAATCTGGTAAAGTTTCAGTGGCGCTGAATACTGATTTCAAAAAAGGAGAAAAATATGCAGTTTCTCAAAATTGCTCTTGTTACTCTTGTGTTGATGGTGAACCTGGTAATTGCTCAACCCTCTTGGGCTGGGAAGGATTTTACCAAGGGGGCTGACTATGCTGAGGTAACTCAGGCACTCAATCAGCTTCTAACTGTAAAGGATACACCTGAGCAAGCTGGCTATACACCTGAGCAATTCCAGCAGCGACTGGCACAATTGCAGTCTCAGAAAAATGTCATAGAAACAGCTAGAAAGCGGGCGCAGTGCCGCAATGAAACTGGAAATACATTGGCTGTCTATGCCAATAAACCAAAAAAATCTCCAACCCAACTCTACTTTCTAGGCGCAGGAACAATCACTGATGATGATTGGGATTGTGATGGCATTTACTTACCCGCAGGTTCTCAAGTGGTTCTAGGCCCGAACGTTCAACCACAAAAACTGACTGAACCAATCGCCGTCAAGTTTGTCGATGGTACACAATCTATTGCTAGAACTAATCCAGCCACTGGTGTAATTGAATTGAATGTTGAACCTGCCAAAGTATTCAAAGCTGGTGAGAGTAGCTGGTTGCTTCCCACTTTCTCCCAAGCAGATATTGATACGCAAATTCCTACACCACAACTCATTGACTAATCTTATCTAGATAATTATAATTTCCCCTATTAAGGGGAAATTAGGAAATATACAAGTATTTGATACATCACTAGCAACTTTTAAAACATCCTCTCAAAGAAAATTTTCAAACATTGAACAATCAGCTTTTAATTAAAGAAAAATTACAAGCCAAGCTTGAGAAGATTCAAGTCAATAGCGGTGGCTCTCCCGTTACAGATTTGCAGCTAGACAAAACCTTAACCGAAGAAATTGAACAATTAACGACGGAATTAGAGAGCGTAAATCCTAACCTGTATCCTCTTGTCAACGCTACTTCTTTGCTAGAGGGAGCTTGGCAACTGCAATACTCTACAGCTAGAGAAATCCGTTCTTTAGTTTCTCTCCCATTGGGATTAAAGCTAGGTAAAGTTTATCAAGTGATTGATGTTGCAAATAAATTGTTTTTCAATCTAGCTAAAGTTAAACATCCTCTGGGGCTAGTATCGGGATATGTGAAAGTGACAGCTAGCTTTGAGCCAGCCAAAGAAGATTTCGAGTCTCTACCGAACAAACGCATCAACGTTTATTTTGACAAACGCTACCTATCGATTGAGAAGATTGTTGGCATTAATACCCCCCAACTCAACCCATTTAAGGTTGTCCCAGCTAATAATCCTACTAGCAGAACTGCCACACTAGACATTACTTACTTAGATGAAACCTTAATAATTGGACGTGGAGGAGATGGAAGTTTATTTATTCTTAGTAAATCATTAGATTTACCTGACTTTATCTCCTCAATTTGAAATTGTTCGTGCCAGTGAATCAATATGGCTCTCTCAATAACGCATCTTTTCACCAAGCTAAAACAAGGTTCTGCGATGGTAGAGCGTAAAACATTAAATTTAAAGGGAGGTTATGGTATAGAAGAAGATATTAATGCCGAACCAATAAGTCCCAGGCAAGTTTTAATTGTTAGGTATGAAGATATTTTCGACTTATTAATTAAACCAGGAGAATTGCGAGAAAATATTGTGGTTACAGGTAGAGAATTTGATGATTTTATTCCTGGAAATCTGCTAAATTTTGAAAGTGGTGCGACAATTCGTCTAACTTTTCACTGCGAACCATGTAAACGAATAGCCCACTTAGTAGAATCATTAAAAAGTATCCAAGGGAAAAGAGGAATTTTAGGCGTAGTTATTCAATCAGGTAAAATCCAGGTTGGTAGTAGTTTTCAGGTTCAAGCTCAAAAATTTTCAGCATTATCTGAAAATCCCTATGAACGATTCCTAAATTTTATCATCAAGATTCCTAGTGGTAAAGTAGTTACATATAAACAAATAATCAAAGGTATAGGAGTAGATAATAGCTATCTAAGAGCTATTCCTGCATACCTAAAAAAAACTTCAGCTACTGATTATCCGTTACATAGAATATTAGACTCAAAAGGTTATTTGATAACTTATGTAAGCCAAAAAAAAAATAAGTTGGAAACTGAAGGAGTTAAGGTTTTATCTGAGGCAGATTTATTAAGCAATTTAGACAAAAGCTTTGTAAATATTAAAGATTATTTATGGGAAGATCGCACTATATATTTAAAATAGATATAACCAGATAATCCCTAACTTTTAATTTGTTTAGAGGTAGCTTCCATAAAGTCGAGAAAAACTTTTATAAGCTTATGGATTCCCTCACTACCCCCTGCAATTAAACCTCCTGTCAGCAATGCATCTAAACAACGAAAAATAACTACTTGAATTGGATTGTCTAAATCAATAACTACAAGTGGCTCAATTGAGCGAATGCCTATTGCACTCATTAAAAGACCGAATAAAAGAGATGTCCATAGAGCAATTATTCGTGTATCAGATTTATAAGCTGCTCTCTGCCGCTCTTTTTCATTTAAATCATCCATTTGGGGCTTGAATATTTTTAATGACTCTTGTTGGCTTTGTGTAAAATTTTGGATGATTTGCTGTTCTAAACTCATTCCTTCAGGCGGTAGTCCACTGACTTGATTTGATTCTAGAGAAGGAAATTGTTTCTGTTGAACTTCTATAAGTCTCATTTTTTCAGATACTAGATCCTTTTCTTGCTGAATACTAATATCTAATTGTTCGATGAATGGGCCTCGCCAAGTAGTTATAAAAACTTCTAAAGAGCGTTCTAGTAACAAAGAAATAAATAATAGCAACGTAAGTAGTTGGATAATATCATTAACGCCAAATGGTTTTAAAGTAAATGGTTTAGATGATAACCAAGTTGACAACGTTACTACTAAGAAACTAATAATAATTAACACAATAAATAGAGGAGAATTTGAAGAAAGCTTTTGCAACGTATCTATGCTCCTGTTTCGCGTCACAATATCTAACACAGCCTGGAGGTGAGAACTACACCTGCTGAGTAACTTAACAACGTTAATTTGATAGAACAGTAAATAATTTATTACCCAGCCATTTTTTCCAGCAGTATGATGGGCTATGCCAGAAAATGAGTAGCATTTGACGCGATCGCTAAAAAGCAGGGTAAAAATGGCTCAGTGAAGTAGCAAACGAGTAGCACAAGCGCTATAGTTAGCGAAAAGCTTAGTTTTGTGTGGTTTGCTCCTTTTTTTGACAAGCCAAGGCATCTGCTTGCGACCTCTCAAATTTTTATAGTGTAATATAGTTGTAATATTTTCTCGTCGTTAGCGATCGCGCTTCAGAAGTTATGAGTCAGAATAAAAATAATTAATAGTTATAGATAGTTAAAGTATATATGGGTCGTTTTTTTGTCGCCCTTTTACCACCGCAAGACATTCAAGACTACGCCAACGAGATTAAGCAGTACTTTGCCGATCGCTATGCTAGTAGTGGGGCGTTAAAGTCTCCGCCTCATATTACCTTGCAACCGCCCTTTGAATGGGAAAATGCTAGCTTGCCACTGCTAGAAGCATCTTTGGAGGAGTTTGCTAGTGGACAACAGCCAGTAGCAATTACACTCAGAGGGTTTGATGCCTTTTCACCTCGTGTTATATACATTAATGTAGTCAAAAGTCAAGAACTTTTGACTTTGCAAACTGATTTAATGGCTTATATAGAAAGCAACTTGGGAATTGTTGACGAAGTTTCTAAAACCCGCCCTTTTACGCCCCATATAACGGTTGCATTTCGGGATTTAAAAAAGCAAGACTTTCAAGCTGCTTGGCCAGAGTTTGAAAAGCGTCAGTTGCATTTTGAGTTTACTGCTGACAAATTAACCTTGCTGCTGAACGACGGTAAGCGCTGGGATATTAAACGAGAGTTTGCTTTTTTCTCTGGTAGTAATTGAGCAATGTCTTTGTGATGAACGCTAGCAATATTTGACATCGCAGCTAATTTTATTTTGAATTAATTAGTGATTTATATATTCTGTTTTTTTACCTAAGAGTGAAGATGAGTTTTTATATGTTGTCAACGCCAGAGAGTCAGTTAGCTACTCTACCAGATTAATTTTGATAAGTTCATAGTGGTTAGAGCAGTAGGGGTACACAGATAGATGTGCGCCCCTGCTACGTAGTATCATCAATAGTTGAGAATAAGCGATCGCGATCGCTTATTCTTTTTACTGTATGTGTAGTTGCCTACGCCGAATGTCTCCTAGTAAAGCAACTTGTTGTCACACATCGCTTAACTTTTGGAACGCCTTGCAAATAAGATATGTTAGATTTGTTTATTTCTACTTACTTAATTTTTGTAAAACAAGATACATTAAATGGTAGTTTAGTAGCAAAGGAACCAAAAAGTATGGCTATTAGTAGCCCTGAAGTCATCCGTCATATATTGATTGGGTTGGGATATTTAGCCCCTGAGATTGATCCGAAGCCGGATCTGACTAAATTCGCTCCCTGGAAGCGCAATAATAACTCATTGACAGACGATCCTACTGAAGAAGCGATTAAAAAGTTTCAGAAACAGTACTCACAAAAACTTGTGGTAAATGGTAACGCTGATGCCGAGACTCGAACTGTAATGGAAGATACAGTCAAAGGGCTTCAGAATAGATTGAAGTTTCACGGTTTTGCAACCAATGCCGAAATTCCTCAAGACTTGCCTTTTTATGGGCCAGCTACTTATACAGCAGTCAAGAAATTTCAGAAATCTCAGGGTTTAACTGAAAATGGCATTGCCACTATTGAACAGCGTCAAATTCTACAGCAACCTAGCCTAACAGATAAGCCCCAGCCGCAGCCACAATCACAACTCAAACTGATAGATTTGTGCTTCCAATTCAAAAAGAATCCTCAAAATCCTTCTTACATCGCAGCGTTAAATAACTTACAACAAAACCTACCCAAAGACGTTTTACACAAAGTTACTAACAAATGGAGAGGGACAAACGATCAAAATCCTGAGATTGTCAAGCTGACGAATGTGTTCACTTATTATGATGACAACAATCAAAACCATCGTGATGCACTAAATCACCTACAAAGTCAGATTACCCCAGCTATTTCTCAAGCATTTTTAAGTCTTTGGAATAAAAAGTGAAGAAATGGAAATGGGATGTGTGGCAAAGTGCTGTTAGGGTTAGCGGGGCTTTAGCCCATGCTGATAACGATTACATCTGAGGTTGCTCCCGAACAAGGGGATTTTTCCCCTTGTCTCATCAAACTTAATTTTGGATCTGTATGATTTGAGGAACCTTTTTTTGATCTACTTTAGATTTGAACCTGTAGCTAATTTTATTTTCGACTAATTGGTTATTAATTTCTCTAACTATAGGTGACAGAGAGAAAAGGGCAGAATTTTTATGAACTAGCGATCGCGGCAGTTCAAGAGTAGAGGGCAGTTTTCCTCCTGCCTCCTGCCCTCTGCCTCCTGCCTTCCTTGATAAAATGACTTCTCCGATGTGGCGTTAGCTTTGTGGCGATCGCGGACTTAACTCATTCCACGGCTACGAAAACATCCCTTGGCTTCCGATATGATTTTCTTGCATTGCCGCCTGCCGATTTTTTTTTGAGTTAGACACTGTTCATACCTGGGCACAACATTTATTTTCCTTAAACAGTCGATAATGTAAATAAATGTAAAAAATTCTCAGGCAGGATAGAAGCATCTATGCGTGTAATTTTGATGACTGGTAAAGGCGGCGTGGGCAAAACTTCTGTTGCTGCTGCAACTGGACTCCGTTGCGCGGAACTAGGCTATCAGACATTGGTTTTAAGTACAGATCCCGCTCATTCCCTAGCAGACAGTTTTGACATGGAACTGGGACACGCACCCCAAAAAATTCGCCCAAATCTTTGGGGTGCAGAATTGGATGCGCTGCAAGAACTGGAGGGAAACTGGGGTGCTGTAAAACGTTACATTACCCAAGTTTTACAGGCAAGGGGTTTAGATGGGGTACAGGCAGAAGAATTGGCTATTTTACCAGGCATGGATGAGATTTTTGGCTTGGTAAGGATGAAACGCCATTACGATGAGGGTGAGTTTGATGTTTTAATTATCGACTCAGCCCCCACTGGTACTGCACTGCGCTTGCTGAGTTTACCTGAAGTCGGCGGCTGGTATATGCGCCGTTTTTACAAACCATTTCAAAACATCTCGGTAGCACTTCGCCCTCTGGTTGAACCTTTTTTTAGACCAATTGCTGGTTTCTCGCTACCAGATAAAGAGGTGATGGATGCACCTTATGAGTTTTATGAACAAATTGAAGCTCTGGAAAAAGTATTAACAGACAATACTCAAACCTCAGTGCGTCTGGTAACAAATCCCGAAAAGATGGTAATTAAGGAGTCTCTGCGTGCCCATGCTTATCTGAGTTTGTATAATGTTGCAACAGATTTAGTTGTGGCTAATCGAATTATTCCCAGCGTTGTCCAAGACCCATTTTTCCAACGTTGGAAAGAAAGTCAGGAGCAATATCGCCAGGAAATTCATGATAATTTCCACCCTCTACCTGTGAAAGAAGTTCCACTTTTTTCTGAGGAAATGTGCGGATTGGCTGCATTAGAACGCCTGAAGGAAACTCTTTATAAAGATGAAGATCCAACTCAGGTTTATTATAAAGAAACGACCATGAGAGTCGTGCAAGAGGAAAACCAATACAGCTTAGAAATTTATTTACCTGGTATTCCTAAAAACCAAGTTCAACTCAGTAAGAATGGAGATGAATTAAACATCACTATTGGCAATCACCGTCGCAACTTAGTTTTACCACAAGCCTTAGCAGCACTACAACCAGGAGGGGCAAAGATGGAAGATGACTATCTGAAAATTCGCTTTACTGACAATATAAGAGTTTAAGTTTTTTGCTTCGGCAATGTTTGACAAAAACTCAAAATTCAAAAGCAATAATCTTTTATTGTAGCTAGTACAGACGCATTTTTTTAGCGTCTGTTTTTGTGATGTTTTGATAAATTTTTATAAAAGGTAAATAAATATTTTTCTTAATGGTTTGACCGTAGTTTTACTGAAGACAAATTACTTAAATAAATCTCAAAATGGAATTAGATTTAATTATGTCAATTTTACAAATTATTAATTGATTTTGTTATAAGCAATGACCTCCAAACCTGAACAAGATTTATCCTTGTATCGTCATGAAGAAAGTTTACTCCGCCGGATTACAAACCGTATCCGACGAAGCTTAGAGTTTGAAGAAATTATCACAGTGACAACGGCAGAGGTGCGATCGCTCCTAAAAACTGACCGAGTGATGATTTACAAATTTCATGCCGATGGCAATGGTCAGGTCATTGCTGAGTCTATCTATAATAATAGTTTGCCGTCATTACTGGGGCTGAATTTCCCGGCTGATGACATTCCACTCAACGCCCGCGAACTATTTGTTAAATCACGGGTGCGTTCTGTTGTAAATGTTGATACTCAAGAAATTGGTCAAATTCACTTGCGTGACTTGGATAATGGAGAAACTATATCAGAGGAGATTCGTTACCGTTCTGTAGACTCCTGCCATATTGAATATTTGAAAGCAATGGGGGTAAAGTCCTCTGTAGTAGCCCCTATTCTTTATCAAGATCAACTTTGGGGGCTGCTGGTGTCTCATAATTCCCAAGCGCGTTTGATTTCAGAATATGAACTAGAAGCAGTACAAATGGTAGTAGATCAGCTCTCAGTAGCGATCGCTCAAAGTTCCCTGCTCACTCAAGTCCGCAAAACAGCCGAACAAGAAAGGATCGTAAATCGCATTGCTACGCTGCTGCATTCACTACCGACGATTGTATTACAACCAGCCCTAGAAGCGGCTGTTGCTGCCTTTAATGGCGTTGGTGGCAGGCTTTGCATTAGAAATGAAGCTTTTGATTTCCACAATGGCAACGTGACTAACTTAACAGAATGCTTAATACCAGGAAATACTTGTATCAAGCTTTATATCTGTGGACAGCAACCTGTGATGCCAGAACAAACTATATATCCACTCATAGAGCAGTATAGTGTCTGGCAAGAACACTACAAGTCCGGTAAATACGATGTTTGGCCGATTTTAGATATATATAACACTCCTGGCTTGCGAACTTTGCAAGTTGCTTTTCAACCAACTAAAATTCGCAGCATGTTGATGATCCCACTCCAATATCGTCAGCAGTTACTGGGCTATTTAAGTATTTTCCGCAACGAAATAGAGACAGAAACTCTATGGGCGGGGCAGTATGACAGCGATCAAAGGCAACTGTACCCCCGACAATCCTTTGAGGTTTGGCGCGAATCTAAAAAAGCACAAGCTCAAAAATGGACGGCTGAAGAAATTGAACTGGCTAGAAACTTGGGTAAACACTTTGCTTCAGCAGTTCAGCAGTATGAACTATACCAACAAGTACAAGTCTTCAATGAAAATTTAGAAAAACAAGTTAAAAGACGCATAGTTGAGTTACAACGGACATCTGAACAAGAACAGGCTGTGTTTAAAGTTATTGCCGAGATTCGAGAATCTCTGGATACAGATACTATTTTTCAAACCACTACTAAAGAAGTTTGTCAATTAATCAAAGCCGATCGCGTTTCGGTTTATCGTTTCGATTCTAATTGGGGTGGTGAATTTGTCGGGGATTTCGAGGCTGCTAGTCCATATTGGTCGAATGAGTCCGAATTAGGTATTAATACAATTTGGAATGACACCTACTTACAAGATACACAGGGAGGACGTTATCGCAACAATGAAACATTTGCAGTCGATGACATCTACAAAATGCGATTTGCTCAGTGTCATATCGACAATCTAGAGCAGTTTCAAATTCACGCTTTTGTGCTTGCGCCGATTTTTGTTGGGCAAAAACTTTGGGGTTTACTAGCAACTTATCAACACACTGGCCCCCGGCAATGGAAAACCTCTGAAGTTAACTTTCTCAGTCAGATTGCGGCTCAAATGGGGGTAGCACTCCAGCAAGCTGAATTACTGACTCAGACACGACAACAGACGTTAAATTTGCAACAGGCAGCAGAACAACAACGGGTATTGTTTGAAGTTGTGGCAAAAGTTAGGGAATCTCTCGATCTAGATGCGATTTTTCAGACAACCACCCAAGAAATCTGTAAATCATTACAAGCGGATCGAGTTGCAGTCTACCGCTTCGAGGCTGATTGGAGTGGTGAATATATCGCCGAGTTTGTGGGTGATGATTGGATAAAGTTAGTAAATTCTAATACTAATACAGTTTGGCAAGATAGCTATTTGCAGGAAACCCAAGGTGGGCGATATCGTCACAATGAAACCTTTGCAGTTGATGACATCTATGAAGTTGGACATTCTCAATGTCACGTTGCAGTTCTAGAGCAAATTCAAGCAAGGGCTTATGCGATCGCACCTATATTTATCGGACAACAGCTATGGGGCTTGCTAGCAGCTTATCAGAACTCTGCCGCCCGTCATTGGGAAGCTTCGGAAATTAAATTTATCACTCAAATTGCCAATCAGCTTGGGGTTGCGCTCCAACAAGCTCAATTGCATAATCAGACCAAAGAGCAGACAGAAAAGCTGGCTTTAGCTCTGAATGATTTAAAGCAAACTCAAACCCAACTGATCCAAACTGAGAAAATGTCCTCATTAGGTCAATTGGTAGCTGGTGTTGCTCATGAAATTAATAACCCGGTGAACTTTATTTATGGCAACATCAATCATGTTAATGATTACGCCGAAGATTTACTCGGTATATTAGACCTCTATTTGCAAAATTGTCCTAACCCCAACCCTGAGATTCGCGATCGCGCATTTGAGATAGACTTAGAATTTCTCATTGAGGATTTGCCCAAAACCTTATCTTCCATGAAAATTGGCATCGATCGCATCCGGCAGATAGTCTTGGGTTTACGGAATTTCTCCCGCCTCGATCAGGCAGAAATGAAGCCAGTTGATATTCATGAGGGCATTGATAGCACCTTGCTAATTTTGCAGCATCGCTTGAAAGCAAAACCGGAAAGTCCGGCGATTAAATTAGTTAAAGAATACAGCAACCTTCCTTTAGTAGAGTGCTATGCCGGGCCACTGAATCAGGTCTTTATGAATGTTTTGAGCAATGCGATCGATGCTCTAGAAGATTATAGAGTGTCTAGATCAAAACCTCATAGCAGTCAAATTACCATCCAGACTGCGATCGCAGAGATGGAAAGGAATGTTAAAAGCGTAGTTATTCGCATTGCGGACAATGGCCCAGGAATACCAGAAACCCTAAAGGCAAGAATTTGTGACCCATTTTTTACTACTAAACCAGTGGGTAAAGGCACTGGCTTAGGGCTATCAATTAGTTATCAAATTGTCGTAGATAAACACGGTGGTGTGTTTAAATGTGATTCTCAGCCAGGGTTAGGTACAGAATTTTGGATTGAAATTCCGGTTAAACAAATCACCAAATCGTAGAAATCAAAAACCAACTTGCATAGTCTAGCTTAAGGCAGGGTAATGCAAAATGATTCGCAATGGGTGTCAACTTAAGCCCAAGCGAATGGAATGAGGCTGTTGGTCAATTCACGATGGGTTAAATCCCTCACCCATAAAACCTTGCTGAGAGTGTTGCTTTCCAATCTGTTACAAAAAATGGCAGAGGGCACAAGGCAGAAGATTGACATATTAACTACACAGCATTGACGTAAATATAATTAAACCTTTTGTAAAACCAAGAAGTCTAAATAATGTAGACTTCATTGATTTTCTTATTCACAAATATGATCAAGCATAAAATTCGTTCGATTAGTACCTTCACAGGACTTGTAGCAGTAGTTCTAGGTAACAGTATCTCAATGACTTCAGGATCTGCGTATGCAGACTTGCCAGGAAAGCATCCTTATTACCTGCACGCGCTCACTGATTTACGTACTGCACGTTGGCTGCTGGAACATCGCTCAGGCGATGCTGCCGTTAGTGGCCAAGAAGATGTTGCTATTCAGCAGATAGATTACACTATTAACGACATTAAGAAGGCATCTATTGATGATGGCAAAGACATCCACAATCATCCAAATATCGATGTCCCCAATAATCATCCTGGACGGTTACACAAGGTAGAAGAGATATTGAACAAAGTGCATTCCGATGTGAGGCGTGAGGAAGACGATCGAGTTGCACGTGGTTTACAACATCGTTCTCTTCAGCATATCGATGCTGCACTCAAAGCGACTAAGCGTGCCGTTTACGATATTGAACATCATAGATAGAGACTGGATGGGCGAGGATAGACCTCGCCCCTGATAGCTAATTTCCTCCTTTTTAAGTCCCGTTAGGTACGATCAAATCTTAGAGGGTGTTTATAAAGTAAAAAGAAAGTTATTTTAGGGTGTGTTAGGCGCATATTTCGATCCGATTTGTCACGATAAATATGACTCTCGCACCTAACGCACCGTGTTATGAGCAGTGCGTTAGGCTCAAGTCGTAATATCATGTCCGCTTAAGGACTGATCGTGAAGACCGCAGTTCTTACTGGGGGCAGGGTGCAGGGGGAAAGAGGGTTTTCTGATTTTTGCACAGACGTGGGAATCATAACTAATTAACCGGACATGACATAACACACTCTGCTGAAGATTTACTTTATAAATGGTCTCTTAACCATAAGGCAAAGAATTTTTTGAGTTTATACTATTATTTTAACTTCTCAGCTGCACCGGCATAGCTAAATAAGTCATTTTTAAACCACCCAATGGTGTAAAAATAACTGGAGTCAGGCTTTGATTTAGATGCATTTGAATTTCAGAAGATGGTAACTCTTTTAAGCCTTCCATCAAATATTTAATGTTAAAGGCAATCTCAATGTTTTCTCCAGAAATTTGTGCCGGCATTGACTCTCTACCACTACCCACATCTTGAGCTTCACAAGACAAGGTAATTTCTTGAGCTTCGCTATCAATACTGACCTTGACAATATTATTTTTCTGATCTGCTAGCACGGCAATCCGTTCCAAAGTGCTGACGAATTGTCGCCGTTCAATTGTCACTTCTCGCTCAAATTGACGCGGGATCAATTGTCGATAAGCAGGATATTGCCCTTCTAATGTGCGACTAGTCAAGCGTTGGTTTTGCCACGCAAAGACAACTTGACCTCGATCGAAATATAAAGCTACAGGTTCATCTGATGAGGCGCTATGAGCTAGCATTCGTTGGAGTTCGCGTAATGCTCTCGCTGGTACTGTCACCTCTAATTGACTAGTTCCACCTAGAGGACGTTCGTTGTTAGTTTCTACCACTGCTAGGCGATGTCCGTCGGTAGCTGCAAATTCTAGGGTATCTTGTTTAACTGTTAAATGGACTCCTGTGAGTACTTGCTTAGTTTCATCACCACTCGTCGCAAACAATGAACCCCGTAATCCCTCAATTAATGCGGCGGTGGTGAGATGGATTACTTCGGTATTTTCAATTACAGGTAGTTCGGGAAATTCTTCAGGCCCCATTGCTCGGACTTGGTAATGTCCACTCTTGGGTGTGAGTGTGACTATTAAACCTTCTCCACTGGATGTTGCACCTGTAAGGGCTGATTCATCGTCTAAAGTGATTTCGCCTTCTGGAAGACGAGAGGTGATATCTACAAGTAACTTAGCAGGAAGTGCGATCGCACCTCCTTGCCATACCTCTGCGTTAAAGCTGGTGCGGATTCCCAAGCTGAGATCGAAGGCTGTTAAGCTGACTTGGTTAGTTTCAGCATCCGCTTGTAACAGCACATTGGCAAGTACTGGATGAGTTGGTCGTGAAGGTACTGCACGACTGACGAGTGAGAGGTTTGTACTGAGATCGCTTTGGGAGCAAACTAATTTCATAAGTCAGATTCAGCTGGTGAAGGATATCGTAACATCCTTCGCGTCCAGGAAAACTACGTAAGCTAACAGGAAAGGTAGTTTGCACCCTGCCAGTAGGCATGAATGTTATGGAGTTCATCTGTTGTCAGGGTTTTTGGTGCGATCGCTATATAAAATGTGATTTAAATAAACAAAACTATCTAAAAAAATGAATTAGGCTAAAACCCTATTCCTTCTTGTATCCTAATTCCTGCTTCCTCTTTATCCTAACAACAAATATTTTCGCCGACCTACTTAGTTATCTTAACTGTCTTAACTGTCTTAACTGTCCTTGTCTTCTCCTGCTGCTGCTGATATTAGGGAACTCCAAAAAATAAATTATTCAATTTGTCTACTCAACTAGACTTCTTTCTTCCTTGTCTCCCTTGTCTCCCTTGTCTCCCTTGTCTTCCTTGTCCCCCTTGTCCCTCTGCGACGGAATATTTTTTTACTTGGAAATCCCTTATGACGAGAGATTGTATAGCGTAAAATACGTATTTAAAAAAAGCACTATGTAGCTTTCAAAATAGTTTTATGCTGCGAGAGAAAATACAAATTTATCTGCGATTTTCTCATTCTTTAGTCTCCTTCACCTAATGGAAAAATGTTAGTGCGATCGCTCTACTAGCTACTGAGTGCCCTTGGTAGTGTTCAGAGCATTGGTATTTTGATTTTAGCGGCAATTATTCTGAAATTAGTAGGCTATTGCTTTAAGGTAGCTTGCATTCGAGCTAAAAATATTGAACAAAGTACTACCGACGATCAAAGTATTGATACTTTCTTTAACAACCTCTTAGAATTAAGGTAAGTTTTTGTAAACTTGTAATAATGATAGGATGTCGAATATGAGTTGCTTGTAGCTTTGGAGTTGGTGTTTCAAAGACAACAACTCTACTACATCAGCCCTCTTTATTCATAGTCTTTTTTTAGCGAAGGTATTGTAAAAATGGCGAAAGAAATAGAGCGGAAATATTTAGTTAGAGGAGATAGTTGGAGAGGATTAGCCGAGGGTAGTGTATATCGTCAAGGATACATTGCCACACAAGACAAAACAACTGTATGTATACGTATAGTAGGTGAAAAAAGTTATTTGACCATTAAGGGCCCCAGTATCAAATATTCGAGATTAGAGTTTGAGTATCCTATTCCTGTGAAAGATGCTCAAGAAATACTTGAGACATTATGTGAACGTCCCTTTATAGAAAAAGTCAGATATAAAATCGAGTTTGGTGGTTTGATTTGGGAAATAGATGAGTTTGACGGTGTTAACAAAGGATTAATATTAGCAGAAGTTGAACTCAATGATGAAAATCAACAAATTGAACTACCAAACTGGATTGGACAAGAAGTTTCCGATGACTCCAGATATTTTAACAGCAATTTAGTAAAACACCCTTTTTCACAATGGTAATGGCGAAAAAATTGTGAACATCCCAATTTTGTAAAAAGACTTAACGAATATAATATAGACTTCATACGGGTGGTTTAATTCGCTGGGGATTGCTCCTAATTTCATTTCTGGCTGCCAAACTAATAAGTAAATATAGAAATAGGAAACTTATTAGGTGAGACTGATGCAACTGCTATTTTTGAAGAATGGCTTTTTAGCGTTAACCTTTAGTGCGATCGCTTCAGTAGGTGGGTTAATCACAGGCTGTACTAGCACTGCTTCCCAGAACCAAAGCCAAGGGCCAGAAGCAACCGCCACCACTGCTAATGACAAGCAGATGATGAATCACAGCATGGGAATGGATTTAGGCCCAGCCGATACTAATTTTGATTTACGATTTATCGACGCTATGATACCGCACCATCAAGGGGCTGTGGAAATGGCTAAAGAAGCACAGGTGAAATCAAAACGTCCTGAAATCAAAAAACTCGCAGACAATATTATCAAATCGCAAAACCAAGAAATCACTCAGATGAAGCAGTGGCGACAAGGTTGGTATCCCAAGGCGGGAGATAAACCAATGGCTTACAACAGCCAAATGGGTCACATGATGGAGATGTCGTCCGATCAAATGAAAGGCATGATGATGAGTCAGGATTTAGGTGCAGCTGATTCTGAGTTTGATTTGCGCTTTATAAATGCGATGATTCCTCACCATGAAGGGGCTGTAAAAATGGGACAAGATGCTTTAAGTAAGTCTAAGCGTCCTGAAATCAAGAAATTAGCCCAAGAAATTGTTAAAGCGCAAGAGGTAGAGATTAAAGAAATGCAGCAATGGCGAAAAGCCTGGTACAACAAGTAATCCGTAATTTCAGTAGATCGAAAACTTTTGGAGGTTGACGAAAGAATCAGGGTTTCATATCAAGTTCGCATAATTAGTTATAATTCCCACAGTCATTACACCCCACACGCCAGATGATCCACTTGGAGAGACCCCTTCTCTACGAGACGCTCCGCGAAGGCGCTAGCCTCTCCCTTTGGGAGAAGACCGCACTGGCTCCCCTTAGTCCCCTCCCGAAGAGCGGGGAGGGGAGACAAAGCGTAGCTTTGGCGGGGTGGGGTTCTTCGGGTTTAATAAGTAATCAAGCGAACATGATATTACTTGTTAGGCTGAGGAGTTAACCGCAGATATGGTTTGACTTCCTGGTAGCCTTTGGGGAATTTTTCTTTGAGTACTTCTGGATCTTTGAGTGAGGGGACAATTACAACATCCTCTCCATCTTTCCAGTCAGCTGGTGTCGCCACGCTGTAATTATCAGTCAATTGCAGAGAATCAATCACCCGTAAAAGTTCGTCAAAGTTGCGTCCCGTGCTGGGAGGATAGGTAAAAGAGAGACGGAGTTTCTTATTGGGGTCAATCACGAAGACCGAGCGCACTGTCACAGCCGCATTAGCATTGGGGTGGATCATGTCGTAAAGGTCAGCAACCTTGCGATCTGCATCCGCCAAAATTGGGTAATTAAGAGTGGTGTTTTGAGTTTCTTCAATGTCTCCCACCCAGCCTTTATGAGATTCTACGTCATCAACGCTGAGTGCGATCGCTTTGACATTACGCTTGTCAAATTCTGGTTTTAGCTTGGCAACTGTGCCGAGTTCTGTTGTGCAAACAGGTGTAAAATCAGCAGGGTGAGAGAACAGCACAACCCAGCTGTCACCTGCCCATTGATAAAAATCGATGTCGCCGTGTGTTGAGGCTTGCGTAAAGTTGGGTACTGTGTCACCTAGACGGAGAGCCATGTGAGATTCCCTGTAGTTAGAAAGGCATATATATTCTAGTATGCCATCATGACATAAAACCCCGATTTCCCAATCGGACTTTAGCAGTTTGAAACAAAATTTTAGGTTGTCGGCGTTCTCAGATAAAGGACGAAAGAGAGATGAAAACTATTGACTAAAATACACATATATGCTCTTAGTTAATATGTTTTCCCTATAGGTTTTTCCTTACATAGAGGATTGCCAATATCAGGGCGATAGCTGACTACAAGCTATTGCAAGTCTAGCCTGATTGAGTTGCAACATTTCCACATTATTATTGCAGAATTATGATAAACTTTCTCTGGCATAAATACAATATTTTGAGAAGTTTCTAAGTTGCTTGCTGAAAAGCTTGGGCAATAGCATTGCGGGCAAGTTTAGGTTGTAAGTTGCGATCGTAGGGAAGCGGACGCAAAAATTGCTGGCGACTTCGATCGGCTTTAAATTTTGCTGGCATGTAATTGAGATCGCGTATCCAGCTATAACGATCGGTAATCCCCCATGTAATCACAGTATCAACATTAGCCGCAAAGCATAAATCGAGATATCGCGTGTAACTGTCAGCTACCATCCGGTCTAACTCTTGGATAGTGTTGGGTAATGGGAAATCAATGATAATATCTAATTCCGTAATTACTGGTTTCACTTGCAGATCGTTAAGTCTTTTTAAGACAGAACTAAATCCTTTAGCATCAAAAGGGTATGCAGTAGAAAACCATAGATGCGATTCCAGACCTGCGCCGTCGATTTTAGCTCCATTATTCTTTAAGTATTCGAGCAATGCTAACCATCGGTCTGCTCTCCATGAAGCGCCTTCCATGCTACTATCGTTTAGGTAAAATAGCTTAGTACTATCAACTGAAGCTGCAAATTTAAACAATTCCAGAATATATTCCGGTGTTAATCCTGGAAGTAAACCATAGATAGCATCATTGGTTTGATTTGGATTAGCAGCGATAATTTCATTAGCAATATCCCAAGACTTTAAAACGGGGCTATTCTTATAATGTCCCATGACCCCAGTAACATGTTCTTGGAGTTGTTGCATTGTAGGGGGAAAAGAAACCCAGCTAGGTAATGCCTGATTCCAAAGAAGAGTATGACCGTGCAATTCTATATTATATTTTTGGCAGAAATCAGCAATTACATCTGCTGACTTAAAGGTAAATACTCCTGGCGATGGTTCAGTGGCGTTCCATTTTAATTCACCATTCGGTGTCGCAATCGAACATTCACGAGCGAGTAGGGCAGCATAACCTGCGTCTTTTTGTAAAGCGACACTATCAATTGCTGCGCCATAAAGTTTTCCTTTGGTAGCAGCTAATTGCCGAAGGGGAGAATTTACATTTGTACTTATATAACTTGCCATAGCAACATTAGTGCTATGCCCTTCTTTTTGATTCTCCTTTTGTAAAACCCCCATACTCAATAAAGCAGAAAGGGTTGTGTATCCTGCATTTTTTAAAAGTTTTCTCCGAGAAAGCATAAATTTTCGTCCATTTTCACAACGGTTGATTGTCGAATATGCAACGCCAGAACAGTTGCTATAAATTGTTCTTGCGTTAACCCTAAAGCAAGTCGCAAGTTATGAATATCTCCCAGGACTCTGGCTGTTTGATGTTCAAGGGGTTTTTGATAGCAATCTAACCATGCGAAATCTGAGCTTCCATCAGTAAATACGCGCAATTTGTGTTTTTTTAGTAAAATTTCTTGCTTGAATGAATGAAGGGAGTTTTTTAAGTGATGCCGAACTTGAATTCAAAGAGGAAAGCCAGGGTGCGATCGGATATGATTCCGATAGCTTATCTTTCTGTGCTAGCTTCTGGCTTGGACTGAGCTTCTTGTGCTTCGTCTATCGACTGGGGGCGCATTGGAATTAGGGGAGTTCATCACGAGAAGTAACAGCATTCATCCTCAAGACTATTAATAATTGATTCTGCTGGTAGATTGAATATCAATGTTTGGATTGCTATTGTGTATTTGTTAGTACAAAACGTTACTCAAATTAAAACAATGAATATTCTTGCTTGGATTGTTTTAGGTCTAATTGCTGGTGCTATTGCAAAGGCTATCTACCCCGGTCATCAAGGCGGCGGAATCTTAGCAACAATCTTATTAGGAATTATCGGTGCTTTTATTGGTGGTAGTTTGGGTGTATTTTTCAGTACAGGAACCTTGACATTAGCCGCCCCCACTTTGAGCATTCCTGGTATTGCAGTAGCGGTTCTTGGCGCAATTGTCGCTGTTTTCTTGTGGAATGTGTTAACTAGCCGCAGTGCTTTGTAAGAAATTAAATTTGAATTAATTAATAGTAAAAATCAGGGAACTCATTTGACTATATTTTATCCCTGAATTGAAATAAAACAATAGCGCTTACCTATATTTAGGTAGGCGCTATTATTTGCAGTAACGTTTACAAGTTGCTAAACACTCACAAAAGAAACTTCCGTTCAAACTCTTGAATCGCCCTTGTCTCCTCCCACTTTTAAGAGCATGAATGGTAAAGCTTGGTAATCTCCAGTGGTGATAGAAATTCCTGTAAGTTTGGATTGCAAGCAACACCGAACTGAAGTGCCGCATTAATTATTTTTTAGCCTGTTTTTTTGTTTAAATAACTATTTTTATCTGCTTCATCTTCAAGCAAGATGGTATTGAGAAGATTTAATTCACTGGATGCCATAAAGTAGCGATCGCTAAAAACTGTTTCTAATTGTGCAAAAATCCGTCTACCTGCCACAGCTACCCAAGGAAATGTGCGATAGTGAGGTACTACGGGTACGATCAAGCCTTGAGGAGTTAGAGAACGTCCTAGCGCACTTCTCCAAGCTTGGGGATCTTGTAATACCTGTTGGCGGGTGTCATCTTCTGATTGTTCATTCCAGAAATGGGGATAATCTAGAGGTAAGCCAATAACTATGTTTTTAGTTTTTAATGCTTGACGTGTGGAAGATTCAATCACAAATCCTTCTTGTTCCCGACTCAATAGTTTATACAGTTCGTTGGCAGGACGTTTGAGTTTTGAGGGAAATTTGAACTTCTGGCTTTCGGCAATTTCTTTTAGCGATCCTAAAAGACGACTGCTATTTTGTTTAACATCAGCTTTCCATGCTTCAAAGCTAAATATTTCTTCAGTTTGGCGATCGCTCCAGTCTTCTATCCAGAAAGGGCCGATACAAGTTAGATTATCCGGTATCTTTAGCTCGTCATTATCTAAAGATGGTAATAATCGGCTCGAAATCCTAGAGACAGTTTTGACTAAAGCTTGTAAAGTTTGATAATTTGCATAGGACTTAGCATTTCTCTCTAATGATTGACCTCTCAAGTCAAAATGTTTAAAGATGTTTCCAGTTAACAGCTCCGCTCTTTTCACAATTTTTTTTGCTTCTTGAGGATGACTATCGCTGATAAAAATTTTGGCTTCACGCAAGAAATCTAAGACATCATCAGACATTAAACGCAGCAATTCTTCATCGCCAACAGAGCCAACTGGGACAAATGCAATTCGGTTTTTATTAAGTCCGGCATCACCTTTGATGCGGGTGTGAATTGTAGAGCGCAACATTACCAGCAAAGTCAATAAATCGCTGGACTGACGCAACCATAGTCTTTTGGGGTCAATATCCTCTCTTTCAATGATGAAATCATTGATTAGCATAACTAACCGTCTATCTTTGCCATCTCCAGAAACTTCCATTCCGGTTTCTGGATCTGCATACATTCCTCGACCGCGGTAAATTAATTGCGCGACTTCCATTAAAGCGGCTTCAATATTAAATCTGGGAATTGCAGCTATAATGCAATCTGTTTTCGGGAAAGAAACACCTCTTGCGCCTGAAGAAGTCATAAGGAAAACTCGAACTTCATCGCGTCGTGGCGGCTTGACTAATTTCAATCGCCGATCGGGTGATACACTTTGATCCAAAACCTCCACCTGTTCTCTGTTTACCAGAGCTTCTTTACCAGTGGTCAATTTTTCCTGCAACTGACGCAGAAAAGCTTTATCCTGAGCAAAGAAAATTAACTGCTCTGCTCCCTGTTGTAACCCACCCTTGATTTCTAAGTAGGCATTTGTTAGCGATTCCTCTTCTGATTTTTCTCGAATTGCTTGTCTAATCGTCTGCTCTGTGCCGTCACTGTTTTGACCTGGTTTAATGGGCGATAGTCTAATACTGTAGTCAATACTGAGTTTACTGGCGGGATAGCTATTTGTCATGACGTGTAGCGTTGGGTGTTTTCTGAGGCCAATTTTTGTATCAGTGCCTGTCACCCGAAACGGCGCTTCACCTCGACTTTGACTTATTAGAACTTTATCAGGAGCGCGATCGCCTGAGTTCAAAAATCTATCCAACACAACTTCATTGCTGAGTGAGGCATCAGCAAGAATCAGCACAATTTTAAACGGAGATGGATTTGTATCAAAAGGTTTAATAAATTGCTGTTCCAACCATTCTGCTACCTTACGGACAAAGGGCGCTCCTGCACCATCACCAGCCAGTTCATCTACCATGACAACTATAGTGGGAATCCGCGCTGCAAATGCTGAACGTTCCTTTTTTCCAGCTTGAGTATCGGCTTTTTTTAGAAATAAGTTGTTGAAGGCATTAACTGTGGTTGATTGATTGTTGAGCGTCCGATAACCTTGAATAGCAGCAGTCATCACTAGTTGATTAACCTGCGGGTTGGCTTCTAGCAATTTGCGGGCTGACTTTGCTATCGTACCCAATACACCAGGACTGTAAAGAGATTCTATGCTGTAATCTCTTTCGTTGAGACGACGTTTAATCTTATTCGAGCCTGCTTCGTTGCAAGTAATATCATGTTCTTGTTTTGGGGTTAGGAAGAAGATACTGCCAAGAGGACGTGTGAGATTTTCAATACCATCAACAAGAACAGCACTATCGATACTCTGAGGTGGAAAATTGTTTTGCTCAACCTGTTTTTTATACCATTCGGGAGCTGCATCAATCAAATTTTTATTGCTGGTGATGGTTAATATCCCAGTGGGTTGCTCGTTTTCTCTAGCAAGTTTGTCGGTAACATCTCGATTAATGACAACTCGCGGACTGAGATACAAAAATAAGAAACCTCGATCCTGCTGCTTGAGAAATTTCATCACAGCAGTAGTTTTACCAATACCTGGATTTCCTTCCAAAGCTAGGACGTTAATTTTACCAACTTGAGCAGAAGTTATACCAGCAAATACTGCTGCCTGGTGTACTTGTCGCAGAGGAATTGTTGCCTTATCGGGATTGATTTCATTGATACAATCGGCAATTGGGGTAACAGGGTTGCCTCCAAAGAACTCAAGTAATGCGTCGTTGTCTTCAATAGATGCGATCGCCTCAGCCTTGCTAATTTCACCCATTGGGTTGTAAAAATCCGTCACATTCTCCTGAAAGAGAAAGTGAGAGTATTGACCTAAAGTTGGCTTTTCAGCTAGATGTTGTGCTTGTTCTTTAAAAGCAGAGGGTAGCGATCGCACTAGCTTTGTGAACACCAAATGAATTTCTGCATCTAGATCGAGTGGCACATCATCATTTGAATGTTTAGTATTACGATATGCTTTTCCCAATGATTGCATTAACTTGGCTCTAGTATCTGGTTCAGGTTCCACACCGAAGAATTGAGCCGTAAGACTTTCAATACCATTGGATGTGACAGCGATCGCTCTAGCGTGACAACTTCCTTCTAATCGCTTATGCACGCGTAACAGATGAATCAGGCGATCGGTATAAGATGATGCCTGACAGAGCTTAAATAATGGTTTATCTTGACCACTAAATGCTGAAAGAAAATTTTCTAACCTTTTAGAAAGTAAAAACTCTTCACCTTCAACCTCTGCACAAACTCTAGAGAAGACCCCTCGTGATTCAATGTAACGGGCATAGCGACTCATTTCTTCTCTATGAGGGGCTTCTTTTTGAAAATCTGCAAATTTGAGGGGTGCGTTATACGAAAATTCCAGGCAGATAATTAAATTCTCAATTTTTTTGTGTTTTGGATCTTTTGATTGGAAGAGGTCAGTTTTGCCATCTTTGGGTGGACTAGATTCGTTGGACAGCCATAAAATAAAATCGGCTCTGGCTGGTTGTCCTCGGTTGACTAAGTTCTCGTCTGGTTTTCCTGGTAGTTTGAAAGCTTCTTGAAATGCTTTTGCTGTCTCTTCTTTTTCTTCATCCCGTTGCATTTGCTGTTCTGGCAGTGTCAACGGACACCAAATTGCTTCTAGTTTAGGTTGTCTAATTTGACTGTGCTTGAGACACTCACGCATTGCTGTCCAACCTAAACCATAGCCGAGTACCAGCAGATGACGCAGCATTGTTTCCACCCATTCTTTGTTATTGGGATCTGTTATTTTGAATGCTTTCACCAATTGCTGGGAGACATCTGCATTTTTGTGAGATTGCCAAGGCTGGAGAACAGGATGATCGTTCAACAGTAAGTTTCTGTGAATCAACTGTTGTAAAACACCGCGTTTAACAGCAATTTCAAATACCTGCCCCCAAATAGAGGCTTGTTGTAGAAGGGATGATTCCATTACTTTCTGTGCAGAACTTGAGAAACGTGGGTAAGTACAGCGCGATAATTAAGTAATACCTGTCCTTTGCGGCGTGTATGAAGAACTTTGACTTCACCAGCCTCTTCAACTGTATTAGGCGATATCCAACTAAATGGATCTAGTACTGGGATCAGTTGACCTTTTTGCACACCTCGTTCAGCTTCAATAAAATGCAAGCCCCGTAGTACAGCTAGTAAGCAGTCATGAATAGGAGACTTTTGTTCTGGATTTATCAAATGCAGACGAGCGCGTTCAGTCCAGTTGATATCGCTAACTTTTGCATCCGATACTAGAAAATAAATGCAGAAACCAGATTGTATGCGCTCTTCTGCTTGAATAGCATAAAGTGTGGCAAAAGTATAAACCGGAATGAAATCACGAAAATCGTCTGCTCTAACGGAGCGCTGAAAATTTGAATGATCTCCAGCTTGCAAAATTTCAAATGCTGCTTCATTGTATCCGCGATCGCGCAAGCGTGTAGCCGGAAATACATCCCTTACCATTGGGTAAATGTTGATATCAGGAAACGTTTGAGAGACTTCTTCTAAAAATTCTGTATCTCTTAAAGAAGAATTGTAATTTGCGGCTCGATTAATGCGGCGATCGCCATAGGCATGAGCTAATAAAATAATGTGCTGACATCCTTGGGCTTTAAGGTGACGAATTTCTTCTTGAACTAGGCGTTGCGTTTTCAGTTGTTCTGGAGAATCAAGCACATCAGACTGCATCCGTTCTCTTTTGAGTTCATAACCTTGAAACGGTTCATTAACAGCTGTAGCAATATAACTTTGAGTGAGAAAAAGATAAGCCTTTTCACTATCATTGGGAAAATTTCCCTCATTACAGGGACGGCTGGCGTATGAAATTAAACCAATCTTGCGGACTGAATCGGAACCTGGGCTACTGATGCAAATTGGAAACGCACTTAACAGCGCCTTAAAAGTGCCGGATTTAATAAATTTTGTCGTATCAGTTTGTTTCGCCAGATTTTCCAGAATTAGTCCCTGCATTCGGATTGGGGTATCTTCAGCTAGTATGGCTTCTAAGGTTTGGGCAGCTGCATAAATATAAGCATCGCCGCTCTTCTCCTTCTCATCATTGTTATCATCTAGTTCTTTCCCCTTTTCTTGCAACCGCAGCATTAAGGTTGTAAAATCAACCGATTTCTCCTGATCGCGTTGTTGCAATCGTCTAATGATACGCCACAAACAGCAGTAAACTAGCACAGCAAAGGCAGTAACGGCGGCGGCATGATACTGCTTTTTTTCCTCAGAGCCTTTTGTATCTGGTTGCCGCTTCACCGTTTTAACATCGTATTCCACTATGACTGCTGCTGGTAATACCCATCCAGCAGCCTTAGAAGCATTTGTCGAAAGTTCATAAGTCCATTGATCGTCTTTCTTCTCCCAAGAACGAGGAACCCAACAAACTTGGAGGAGTTTCTGTGGTAATAAACGCTTTGCCCACAATTGGCTAAGTGTATCTTTAGTTTTTAAGTCATACTCCGAAAGCTCGGCAGTAACTTTAACTGAGAAAAGAAGTCCTGATGTTGCTGGTTGCTCACAAATTTCAATATGTTTGAACCATTCAACCTTTTCGCTGGAATTTTCTTGTGGCTCTACAAGCAACTTTCTCACACCTAATGTTGCCCCTTCTAGCCGATCCCAATTAATGATGCTGCTTTTTACACAGATGAATTGTTGTGAGGAGCGATCCTGAACTTGAGATATGACTTTTTGGTTCCTGTCGCGCAGTACTTCTTTCAGAGCCTTAGCAATTGACTTCATTGACTCAGAGCGTTCCTGTAATTCTTCTAAAGTCTGGCGAATAGCTTCTGTACCCTGCGATTTAAAATTTGCTAGGAGTTGATTCACCACATCTGTTAGTGATTCTTTAGTTAGCGGTTCCTCGTCCTTTTTGGGAACGACGACTGCCAAAAAGATCAGTTGAGCTAAACGACGACAAATTTCCCAAGGTTTTTGTAAGGACGATTCATCATTACTCAGTAAATATTCTCTAATTTGATCGAGTCGTACTTCAAAAGCAGGTTTGCCTAATTCTGGATTTTGCCCATTGACTCGAAAACGATAACTTACTTCACGCTCTACTTGATTTTTAGTCTTTTGCTCGAAAATTTGAGTTTTCCACTCAGGCCAAACAGCTAGACAATAATAAAAGGTCGCTTTGCTAAGTTCATCTGCCAAATCGAACTCTGCTGCACTACCGAAATGAGCCGTTAAATCAACCGTATAGCCTTCTTCCTTAGCAGATTCAACTAGAGTGAGTATTCGATTGACATACTCTACTAAAAGTTGGTAATCTGGGTCGTTGCTTGAACGGGCATTTTCTGCGATCGCTTCCATAATCCGAAAGCTAATTGTCAATCGGACTCGTGACAATGCTTCGTCGTCTATAAAATTTAAAAAACGCTGGATTTGGCTATCATATCGATTTTTTTCTTCTTTCAAAGTTGCGATCGATGAATTAACATCATCTTCATCGTTGCCAAGTTCGTTTTCTAAATATTCTGTGGCAGCACTGCACATTTGCTCAAAATAATCAGTATTTTCAACTCGTTCACGCGCACAAATAACCGTCGCCACAGACTTGTTATCTTTAGTATCTCCAGATTGAAATGCTAGATGTACGAGGTTGGCAGTATTGGCTATATTTTGGAAAGATGTACCTGCTTTTTTAGCAAGATGTTTGAGTTGCTGTTCAGCTTCATCTAACAGCAATGTCGATAATAAGCTTTCGGAAGGCACAGCAGTATTCAGTGCTTGATCAATAGCAGCCATTAATCTGTCTATTGCACCAGGTAACTTTGTAGCATTACCATCACTCAAACAGCCGCCAACGCGCGACCTGTTGCCGTATGATGGCATCGATAAATTTTGAATAAATCCACTGCCTGGAGCAGGGTTAAAAGCCTCTCTAAATTTAGGTTGTGCAAATAGCCGATACATAACGGCTGAAGTACTTATTCTCAGGCGTTTATTTTGCTTCTCATCAAATTCAAACAGCTGCATCCCTTTAGGGTTTAGCTGGTTAGTATTTGCCTGATTACTGCTAGGAGAAATAGCTTGAGCAAGTAACTCTATGACTGTAGCGAGGTCAATAGAAGACTTAAGCGAACGCGGTTCAACGTTAGCGCCAGTACCTTGTGAAGGCATAATTATTTCCTTGGTAATTTTCAGTCTCACGACTGCTTCATTTGCCTGAACTTTACAGTCTCAGCAAATGGACTCTGTATTTTTAATATCTTAAATGTGTCTAATCTGTCAAGATAAATATGTTTTACGTTTCTAATACTTTTTTTAAGATTTTTTACACAAATAATTTTTTAAATGATAATGTGTATCTTTGAAAAGATCAGGGGAAACTTAATGAATATAAATTTATAAACAGAAAAGAAATAATATAAACTTTAATTTTTTCTAAAAAGCAAAAATGGATAAAAATAATTTTGAAGCATTTACTAACTTACCAGCATTGAAAAAAAATGCTATTCAAGTCTGTGGTCAAGAATTTATTGATAGCTTGACTAAAAAAGGTATATATGCGAAAGATAGTGAATTCTGGGAAGAGGTTAATAAGAAGCTAAATATTCCTAATGATGCTTATGAAAGCAAACAGGCTAGAGAACAAGCAGAACGCGAACTACAATTGTTAGAAAAGAAAGCGAAAGAGCAAGCGGAAAAAGAAAGATTGCTGACAAATAAAAAAGAAATCTTTAGTAAAAACAGAAAAGATTGGAAAATTACTGTTTTTGAACTTCCATAATCAGATATTTTTGGCAAAAATTTTATAGGAGAGTGTACTAAAGAACCAGATTTATTAAAGACTACTTGGTTTTGTAAGAGCCAAGAAGAAGCCTATAGTAGAGCTTGTAATCTTGCAGATGAATTTGAAGTGCAACAAGAAAGTTTAAGGATTTTTATGGAGCATTACGCAGTTATGAAACCTTTATATTTAATGATTATATACCTTTCAAGTGGAGATCAACATAATGAGTACCTTAGCAATAGTCGTGAAAAGTCTAAAGAAAATTTTACTGGCGTTAACTGTTGGAATGGGTTTGGTTTTGAGATAATCAATGCTTTAGTGGCAGAAGGATTATTAGAATTTTCATCAAATAAAAATAAACTGATAATGAAGAAACAAGCTATGAAAGCGGCAAGAGAGGTTTTAAATAAAATTAATATTGATGGAGTAGACAGGCTTTTAGAACAGCGAGAATATCATGAAGAATATATTAATTACATAAGTGAATTAGATATTATGGATGAGGAAGAAGAGGAAGAATAAATGTCGCACTGGCACAATGCCTGCCATCTGTAGCAGTCTTAATTGATAAAAGTGATGGCTAGATGATAATTAACGCTATTATTCCTCATGGTCTTGAAGTGAAGCAAGGCTTATGCAAAACTTGAGATCCTTCGCTTCTAGCCTAATTTTAAGGAATTGATCAATGGCGCGTCTAGCCCTGCTGAGTGTATCTAACAAAACTGGTATAATTGACCTAGCCCGTAGCTTGGTTGAAGAATTTGACTTTGATTTAATCAGCAGTGGGGGAACAGCCCAAGCACTCAAAGATGCGGGACTCCCTGTTACTAAGGTTGCAGATTACACAGGTTCGCCAGAGATTTTAGGTGGCCGAGTCAAAACCCTACATCCCCGAATTCACGGCGGGATTTTGGCGCGGCGAGATGTTCCCGAAGATATTACAGATTTAGAAAATAACCAAATTCGCCCGATTGATTTAGTCGTGGTGAATCTATATCCTTTCGAGGAAACGATCGCTAAACCAGGGGTAACATTATTAGAGGCTGTTGAACAAATTGATATCGGTGGGCCAGCAATGCTACGGGCATCATCGAAAAACTTCGCCCATCTCGCTGTATTATGCGATCCAGCACAGTATGACGAGTATTTGGAGGAATTGCGCCAAAATAACGGCGTAGCATCCCTAGAGTTTCGCCAAAAGGCGGCATTAAAAGGATTTTCGCACACTGCTAGCTATGACCAAGCGATCGCATCTTACCTCGCAGAAGCACAGCAGTACACTCTTAACGGCACACAATTACAATCTCTGCGTTATGGCGAAAATCCCCATCAACCCGCCACCTGGTATCAAACTGGTACTACCCCAACGGGATGGGCATCTGCTACAAAACTGCAAGGCAAAGAACTTAGTTACAATAACTTAGTTGATTTAGAAGCCGCACGCCGAATTATTGCGGAATTCACTGATACCCCCGCAGCAACGATTATCAAACATACAAATCCTTGTGGTACAGCACTGGGAAGCACGATTGCAGAAGCATACCAAAAAGCTTTCAATGCTGATTCTACTTCCGCCTTTGGGGGGATTGTCGCACTCAACCGTCCGATTGATGCGGCTACAGCTAGCGAGTTAACTAAAACATTTTTAGAATGTGTGGTTGCACCAAGTTGTGATACCGAAGCTCAAGAAATCCTTGCTAAAAAATCCAATGTGCGGGTTTTAACTCTACCAGATTTGAGCAGTGGGACTAAGGATACCGTAAAAGCGATCGCAGGTGGTTTCCTTGTCCAAGCTAGCGATGACATCATTGCTGATACCAGTCAATGGCAAGTTGTTACCGAACGTCAACCCACACCCGACGAATTAGCCGAATTGTTGTTTGCTTGGAAAGTTTGCAAACACGTTAAATCGAATGCCATTGTTGTGACAAGCGTTCGCACTACACTAGGAGTAGGTGCTGGTCAAATGAACCGCGTTGGCTCAGTAAAAATTGCTCTAGAACAAGCTGGAGAAAAAGCCCAAGGTGCAACTCTCGCCAGCGATGGATTCTTCCCCTTTGATGATTCAGTCAAAACAGCCGCAGCCGCAGGAATTACAGCCATTGTCCAACCAGGGGGAAGTTTGCGCGATAAAGATTCTATCATTGCTGCTAACGAACTGGGTTTAGTTATGGTCTTAACTGGTGTACGTCACTTTTTACACTAAATCACTGCTGATGTAGTGTGCAGTTGAGAAAGTGTCACACTATATACTTTCTTTATAATTGAACTAGTGATATGGTTTAATCGTGTGTGAGGAGCAAGTTGAAAATAAAAAGCGCCTGGGGTGGAAACACGGCAACACTCCCAAGCGCTTTTTAATTTTTCAGAAATGTAATTGCTTGTGAAGTTTTGAAAATGTCACTCAATGTACTTGCCATTTGATAGAAGTAGTGATATGGTCTAATCGTGTGTGAGGAGCAAGTTAAAAATAAAAAGCGCCTGGGGTGGAAACACGGCAACACTCCCAAGCGCTTTTTAATTTTTCAGAAATGTGATTGCTTGTGAAGTTTTGAAAATGTCACTCAATGTACTTGCCATTTAATAGAAGTAGTGATATGGTCTAGTTGTGTGTGAGGAGCAAGTTGAGAATAAAAAATGCCTGGGGTGGAAACACGGCAACACTCCCAGGCATTTTTTAATTTGCGGATAAAAGTATAAAGAATTAGATTATTTAGTTCAGTTTTGAAAGTGTCACTCAATATACTCACCTTTTGATTGCAGCAGTGATAGTATCTATTTGTGTGAGGAGCAAGTTAAAAATAAAAAGCGCCTGGGGTGGAAACACGGCAACACTCCCAGGCGCTTTTTAATTCGGATGCAGGAAAAATTACTTGCAGATTTGCTGGAGTTATTGAGATAATTATCTACAGTCCAAAATCTAGTAAACTCCACCCGCAATCAAAACTATAAATTTAGGTGCAAATCAATCGGCTGACTCAACAAATTCAGTTCATCATCGAGATCGATCTATTGAAACAGGTGATGCGCCAAACCCTACTCATGGATGGGTCACGCCGGGAAAATAGTGCAGAACACTCTTGGCATTTAGCTATAATGGCGATCGCATTAGCTGAATATGCCCCAGAGGGTGTTGATATATTCCATGCCATCAAAATGCTGCTAATTCACGATTTGGTAGAAATTGATGCAGGTGATACCTTTTGTTACGATGTGCAGGGTAACGACAGCAAAGCAGAAAGAGAAGCACAAGCAGCCTTGCGTTTATTCGGACTTTTGCCAGCAGATGGAGGTAGGGAATTGCGTTTACTTTGGGATGAGTTTGAAACAGGAGAAACACCCACAGCTAAATTTGCCGCAGCCCTAGACCGGATACAGCCTTTACTGCACAATCAGCAAACTCAGGGTGGGACTTGGCTTATTCATGGCATTAGCCGCGACCAGGTGATGAAACGGGTAGCACCTGTAGAAAGTGGTGCGCCGGAACTTTGGCCCTTTGTCCTGCAATTGATTGATGATTGTGTGACATCAGGGGATCTAAAAGAGACTCCTACCCTGAAGATTTAGGGTTGATATGCCAAAATTTCTTCCCACTCAGATGAAGAAAGGGGTTGCAACTCTATCTGCACATCAAAATAATCACTAGCTGCGGCAACTAAAACTGCAATAATATTTTCCACACTCAAATTTTGAGGCAGTTGTCCAGTCGTAAAAGATTTTGCACCGAATACTTGAGCAAACAGTTCGGTATCAGGTTGTAAACGGATGGAACCATGTTGCAAAATTACCTCGCCACGTCGCAGTTGAGCGCTACCAATAATTTTAGTACCATCTGGCAAAACTAAATCTGCACTGGTTGCTGTACCAAAACAGTTAGGGTTGTGGATGTAACCTCGCCCTTCTGTACCATAATGTAATTCTACACCAAGCGATCGCCAGCCTTGAATCAAAAACTCACAAATTTTTTCATACACTTGGATGCGACTACCCGCTAGTCCAGATGTTACTACAGCGTAAGTTAAATCACCTTGGTGTAGCACCGCCCGTCCACCAGTAGGACGCTGCACTAAATCCAGTTTCTGTCCTTGCCAAGTCAAATTTCGCCAATATTCAGGGTATTGCCGTTGATGATAGCCAAGAGAAATGGCAGATGGCGACCAGGTATAAAAGCGCAGAGTTGGCGGATGCTTTCCAGCCTGGTGTTGTTCTAGTAACCAACGGTCAATCGCCATCTGCACATTGCCAGCCGCCTCTAACAAAGGAAGTAGTCGCCACACTTTAGAATTCAAGAGTTAGGAGACACGATGAATCGCGTCTGTACAGGAGTTAGGAGTAGAGACGCGATTCATCGCGTCAGTTAAAAAGTTTATCAACTTACAACTCAGCACTTATAACTCCTAACTGAAGCGAAGCGATTAGTCAAGTTGCACCAAATTCAGATTGTAAGGCTTCATCGTTGTGATCAGCGATCGTTGCCACAATGGTAATCAGCCGAGACACTTCGCCAGGAGATAACTCTGCCAAGGTGCGTGTTGAGATCACAACCACTCGGTTTTCTATAATACCAAAACGCGCTTCAAAAGTGCTGGAGCAGTTCAACTCCAACAGATAACGCATCAATTTAGGTTCGTCTTTAGCAGGTAAATTTAGCACTGTAGACCAAACCGTTATGGTGTCTTCATCGGTTGTGCCGTTGAGTTGGACAAATACTTCCACACTTCCGTACTTAAACTTCCAGAGATAACCACCCTCTGGAGTATGGCTAACCATAGCACTATCATCTTGTTCCAAAGAGTCGATGACATTTTCAATTACCTCCAGATGGTTAATGCCTGCCGTCTGGGCGATTAACTCATTAACGGATTCATTACTAGTTAGGGGTTCTTGGTAGCTTGTCATACAGATTTTTTTCTCGACATACTTGCTGTTTCATCTACACATACTTTATAACTTGTGGACGCAGTTAGTTTGAGCTTCCTTTTACGGATTCTCGATTTACTGTTGATACTAGTAGTAGTATTGACCTAAAGCCTGGTGTAGACGTGGTTTCTAAACGCCTTTTTAACTCAAAAAAGCCTGCGTAGGCAGACTTTTTTGAGATGCCCACAGACTAAAGTCTGTAGGCAGGTTCATATTTTTGTAGAAGATTAAAGACTAATTTCAATCAACGTCTTTAACTGTTCTCTTCACTGCATTGCCTGTATCTTCAGCTGTGCGCTGAACATTTTTACCAGCATCCTCAGCCCCACGCTGAACATTTTGCGTCAAGTCTTCGGCAGCATTCTGGGTATTTCCCTTGAGATTTTCAAATCCGCGCTGAGTCCCTTTAACTAAACCTTCCCGGACTTCATCAGCTGAACTGCCGATATCTTCACCCAAGTTCTTCACTCTTTCACCAAGGGGTGTACCTTGTTGGAAATTTCGACCATATTGCTCTCGGCTGTCGATTCCCTTCTGCTCAATATTTTTTTGAGCATTTTTTACTAGCGCCTCAGCTTTATCATTTGCTGCCTTTTCATCTCTCGCTCTGGGATCTACATCACTAAAGTTATTGATTCCACCAGCCGGGGAGGAAAGAGGATAATCTTTTGTAGGATCGTATCGTTCGGTATTAGGTGCTTGAGAACCCGGCTGTGGTGGCTGTGATGCTACTCCTGGAGCACCACAAGCTTGTGCAGTAAATAGAAATATTCCTACTAAAAGAACAGTTAAAACTTTCAAGGGACGAATGTTTTTCAACCAATTCATTGCTTTTTTCATAGTTCTCACTCCTTGTATTTTTGCGATCGAGTTAGACTTCAACTAAGATAGCATTTGGAATTATTTTTGTATCCCAAGCATTCAGAAATGAATAATAACTTTACCTAATAATATAAATAGTGAAATAATTTTTACCTCTAGCGCAAGTCACATATTAATTAGTACAAAAGGAATAACTTTATCTAACTGTAGGAAGATATAAATTAAAATAATATGGTTGTCGTAAAAAGAACTATGTCAACCTGTTTGATGCTTCAAAAGCTTTGGGTATATAGCTGATGTGCTATAAAATTTGAGGTATTCAGCCGTTGTTGCTCACCGTTAAATTACTAAATTCATGAAGCAATTTTTACGCTGGATAATTTTGGGGGGAACGCTGTTTTTTTTAGCCAAAGCCTTGAAGGATAATTGGATTGGAGTGACTGCTATCCGCATTGATGGGGTAGGATGGGCAATTATAGCGATCGCTACAGGCATAACTTTACTAGCACATACTTGGGCAGGCTGGATCTGGACTTGGATTTTGCAAGAGTTAAATCAACCTGTATCATCTCCCCAATTTATCCAAGTTTACCTAAAAACGAACATCGCTAAGTATTTACCAGGTAATATCTGGCATTATTACGGGCGAATTGTCGCCGCCAAAAATGCCAATGTCTCGGCTGGTGCAGCCACCTTAAGCGTTTTGCTAGAACCCCTACTCATGCTAGCAGCTGCTTTAATCATCATTGTCTTATGCAGTAGCCAATTTGCAGCAGCTAATACTACCCTTGTTATCCAAATACTACAATTACTGAGTCTAGCTGTAGTTCTTTGTGCGATTCATCCTTGGTTTTTAAACCCAGTTATTCGTTTTTTGTACAGATTTAAAGCAAAAAAGTCTGTTGCTACCACTGAAGAAACTATTCCCTTAAGTCTTAAAAGCTACCCTGTACGACCTTTATTAGGAGAACTGGGCTTTATGGGATTACGTGCCACTGGGTTTATATTGACTATGTTCGCCCTGGGTTCGTTGAATGCGAATCAAATTCCTTTGTTGTTAGGGGCTTTTAGTTGCGCTTGGCTGTTAGGGCTTGTGATTCCAGGTGCGCCTGGTGGGTTGGGTGTGTTTGAAGCGACTGCATATCAGCTTTTGCAACATCACTTTCCAGCGGCCCTAGTATTTAGTGCGATCGCTCTATATCGCCTTATTAGTATTCTAGCTGAAACTGCGGGCGCTGCCCTCGCTTGGTTAGACGAACGTCTTGCTAAAGCCTAAATTAGGCGACACTTATTTATGTCTATCTACTTTCATCTGTGAAAACACACGATAACCATCTAAATTCAACTGCGGATTACTACTTTGTTCTTCTTCCATCTTAATCAAGTTATATTCTACATTTTCTGCATAAATTGCAAAGGTGATATTAAAAATCTCCATAAAATTGATTACACCCTTACACTCATCTTCAGGATAATTTTCATAAAAACGAATTAGACGAGCAATCCGAGTTTCTAAATGCTTACGGGAATTTTGACAAATTAAAATAATCTTTAATAGTATAATCACCAATGTTAAAGCATGACCTTGAGTAATTAATAATACAAATAATGACGAAGGTTCTTTCCCATTTTCTATTGTCAAGCAATCAATTACTCGATTACAGGTTCTCAAAAACAATTCTTTAGTAACAACTTCCCGATCGTAATCCTTCTTCCATGATGATAAAGTTTTTATAAAATGCTGTTTCCAAGTCTCTACTGATTCTTGTTTACCTACAGATATAAATAGGTATTTTTCGAGATTAATTTTAAATTCTTCCAATGTCTGATTTTGAGTTTGTTTAATAAATATATGGGCAATATTCTCATGACTAAAAACACCTCTTTTTAAAACAATCGCTTTTATTAAACGCAGAGCCTGGTCTCCCAAAACACTAGGATTTTTATAGCGGGCTGTGCTTGAAACGACAGATTGAGAACGAGCAATATACATTGCTAGTTCAAACTTAAATTTTTCTTTTATCTGTTTAGAAAGCTTTCTAGCAGCCTCTTGTTGCTCTATGGGATTATTCTTATTAACAGATTGATCGATTAATAAATAAGAACTATAGCGATTAGCCCAATGACCTTTAGATGATTCATCATATTTAGCAGCAAACAATTTCAATTCTTGGTAGTCTTTGCTGTTGACAAAATGTTCTAGCCAAGTTTTACAA
The DNA here is from genome assembly GCF_002245985.1 of Nostoc sp. 'Peltigera membranacea cyanobiont' 232. NCBI lineage: Bacteria > Bacillati > Cyanobacteriota > Cyanophyceae > Nostocales > Nostocaceae > Nostoc > Nostoc sp. 'Peltigera membranacea cyanobiont' 232. The sequence continues at coordinate 19,499 of NZ_NOLK01000005.1, read as the reverse complement.
GTTTTTACTATTGGAGCATTATTCTCCTTTATATTGAGATTTTCATTAACAAATAAGTTAACTAACTCTTGGATATATTTATCTTTCCTGTTACTTTTCCAATTATTAACTATGATGTAGCAGCACCGTTTTAATGTATTACATAGCTCTTGTTCGTTATCATCTAAAAAAACACTATATATTCCGGGGATATAATCGGAATCTTCTAAATCCAGCCCTTCTATAAATAAACCTTTGAATTCTCGTAAAACATCATCTGGCGACAAACTTTTGACAATTTCCATGAAGAAGCTATAAACCTCTTCTTGTGCAATTTGCACATTTGTCTGGCTAGAGTTAGACGTAACACTATGGGTATTTTCCTGACTAATTGATAAACTATTAGCGTTCATTCCAGTTATCAGGACAAAAAGGCTTCCTGTTCATATTATTATCAGCTTAACCTTGGCGAACAGTAGCATCAATCTATTCTTCTCAAATTCAGTAATCTTTTTACACAAATTTGATAAAATCCAACCATAAATAAAGTATTAAACCCAAATTGTCTAATACTTCATCAAATTATTCAGTGAAATTACTTAGCTTCAATAATTAAATCCAATACAAAATTATATGGGCGAGTTGTATTTAATGGTAAATCAACTCGCCCATATAATTTTATATAGGAGCCTTTTGGCATTTTCAATTTTAAGTGGGGGTGGAGGGACTTGAACCCACACGACCTATTACGGTCAACGGATTTTCATCCTCCCGCAGTTTTCACTGCTGCCTGATGGCAATAGCCAAATCAGGTTTTGAGAATTGGACTCTCCCTTTACCCTCGACTTAACGTTAGGGTAGCTCCCGTCGGGTCTCTGCACCTTCCGAATAGTTAGGAGTTAAGAGTTTTAATTTACTCTGCACTCACGACTTTTTTCGGCTTGGCTCAGGATTGCCATGTCTGTCACCAGATTTAGGTTTCCCTGAGTTTGAGAGCTTCCACTTGAGGGATTTCTCCTTCAAGGCTCAGTTATCTAAGTCCGTAGCGTCTACCATTCCGCCACACCCCCGCAGGTGTTTGGTAATTAACTAGTATAGACCTAGTTATTTTTTGGAGGCAGCAAATACCGCCTTATCTATTCCACCATCAATTGTGTCTTTTGTCCAACTAGATTGAAAATATTTTTCCAGATTGTACGATCGCTTCCCAAATTTGGAAGTTTTTCATGTTTTTTCGTAATCAAACTGGATGAATTTTCGATTTTGTCTGACTAAAGCCTTTATTTGTCGGCAGACTTACGATAGTAGCATAAAATTATCTTTTATCAATCAATCTGGATATAAAAAAGGAATTCTGGGGTAGTTATGGTGAAAGCATCATGACTATACTTCCCTGAGTTTGGCTGTTCAGCCTATGATGGAAAACAGATGCTTAAGACTTGAAAGTTATGATTGTAGCCCTCCTCTATCTGGTTTTGGCTGGAGCTTACCTTCTGGTAATCCCGATCGCTGTTTTGCTGTACCTAAAGCAGCGTTGGTATGTCGCTAGCTCCATTGAGCGTCTGTTGATGTACTTTTTGGTGTTTTTCTTCTTCCCAGGCTTGTTGGTTCTATCGCCGTTTGTAAATTTCCGACCCCAACGGCGACAAATTCAAGTTTAACGAGATTGGTAGGTCATAACTCTCATGCGACGGATTGACGCTATTGGAATTGGCTTAGGTGTTTTTATTGCTGGCGGCTTGGCATATTTAGGATTGCAGCTAGTCGGTTTAGATACTCAGAAAGCTGGTATATGGAGCCAAGTCTTACTAGTCAGTGGTTTAATTGGCTGGTTAGCGACCTATTTTTTCCGTGCGGTGGGACAAAAAATGACCTACCACCAACAACGGGAACAGTACGAGCAAGACTTTCTGCAAAAGCGGCTAGATGAGCTTACTCCCGAAGAACTAGCACGAATTCAAGCTGAAATAGAACAAGAAGAGCAATCTCAGGTGTAAAGTTATCATTGGTCAGTTGTCATTTGCCATTCGTAAATGACCAATGACCACTGACTATTGACACTTGACTATTGACACTTGACTAAAATGACTGCGATTTCTGATTGCTTTGAAACCCTTGGACGGAATCGTGAGTGCGCTCTGATTCCGTTTATTACTGCTGGCGATCCAGATTTAGAAACAACAGCAAAAGCTTTACAGGTTCTAGATCGAAGTGGAGCCGATATTATTGAATTGGGTATACCTTATTCCGATCCTCTGGCTGATGGCCCAGTGATTCAAGCTGCTGCTACCCGCGCCCTGCAAAGGGGGACAAAATTGGAGCAGGTGCTGGAAATGTTGCAAGGGATTACTCCCAAATTGCGATCGCCAATTATTCTATTTACCTATTACAACCCAATTCTGCATCGGGGAATAGACAAATTTCTCTCTTCAATTGCTGCGGCTGGGGTAGCAGGATTGGTAGTACCAGATTTGCCCTTGGAAGAAGCAGCAGGCTTGCTCGAACCAGCTAAGGAGATGGGAATTGATGTAATTTTGTTGGTCGCTCCCACCAGTGATGCGGAACGGATAAAAGCGATCGCTCATTCATCTCTTGGATTTATTTATTTAGTCAGCGTCACAGGGGTTACAGGGGTGCGATCGCAACTGGAAAACCGCGTGTCCGATTTACTCAAACAAATTCGTGGTGTTACTGATAAACCCATCGGTGTAGGTTTTGGGATTTCTGAAGCCGCACAAGCCCGTCAGGTAAAGGAATGGGGCGCAGATGCTGCGATCGTGGGCAGTGCTTTTGTAAAACGGTTAGCAGAAGGCACACCAGAGCAAGGACTAAATGCGATCGCCCAATTCTGCCAAAGTCTCAAGGCAGCCATCAAGACTACCAACACCAGTACAAATACTCCTCTTGATTAGACTGGTCAAGTAGATTAAAAAGTATAACAGCGCCGTTTTTCTACCCTTGTTTGATAGACAATTTGACCATTATGGTTTTGAATATTAACATCAGATATCATGATGTAAAAAAACTAGCTGATCCGGTCGCTTATAGTTTGAGTATTATGTGAAGTCAAGTAGGCATAATTTATGAGTGTGAGAGTGAGTCAGTCACAAATGATTATAGTTACGTCGCAATTGAGGAGCATAGGCGATGAGTGAAAGTATGGCGTTTATCGGCGGGGTCGCCGTAGCTGGGCTGGCGGCTCTCGTATTGCTCAAAGGAACAAATACCCCCCTACAACCTAACTTTGCTGTTGCTCCGCAAATGCCAGGGACTGTAGTAGCACCAGGAATGCAGTCGCCAATGTATCCTTACGGCCCTTATGGGCAACCAGTGTATCCCAATCCGAATCAGCCACCAACTGCTGCTAGTGCTGACCAACGCGTAGAGATGGAGAAGCTGAACACGCAGATGCAGTTGGAGCGTTTAAAAAACGATAATGAACAGCTAAAGTTGCAAAATCAACAACTCCAAGGCCAAGTTCAAAATTTCAATACTCAGCAGCAGTGGCAACAAGCCCAGCAGTATAACCAACAAAAAGTAGCAGCATTCCAGCCGCAAAATCCTGCTTGGTGGTCTTCACCTATGCTTTGGGCTGTGGGAGGCGCAACTTTAACTATTGGTGGTGGTGTTGTCGTCGCTGGGGTATTGGCTTTGTTCTCACCACGGCAGCGTCCAGCCCGTACTGTACAAGTGATTCACCCCTACCAAGGAAATACGCCACCCTTGGTTCCAGTCCGTCGTGCTGAGTTTCTTCCTGCTTCGCGGATGGAAGCAAGACGAGTTGAAGCCCCAGAATACGACGAAATGCATTAATAGGGAAAATCAAACTATAGATAAACACCGATTAAAAATCACGTTTCCAGGTTCTACCTGGAAACGTTTTTTATTTGGTTGTTGCTGCAAATTGAGGAGGCAGAACCTACTTGTAGACATAAGCTGGGAACGAGGTAAACACTCGTAACTGTTAAAAGCCGCTTTTCGGAGTTTCTGTGGTAGTGGGACTCTCTTTAGTGGCAGGTTGGTTAGTATCGGGAAGTTTCTGTTGGTTACTCTTCTGATTACCTTGATTTTCTAGTTTAGTTAGTGCCTGTTTTGCCAAATTTTCGGCTGCTTGTTTAAATAATGGTTCTATTTTGTTTCGCCAGTATTTAGTATTAGGCAATTTTTCTGGATGGTTTCTATAATCTAAAACTTTATCCCATTTACCATCATCTATTGCTTTGTTGATTTCATTAGATAACGCCTCAGCCTTAGCCCAATCGTCCTGCCACTGGGCAATCATTTTGCCCGTCTCTTGGATACCAGAAGCAGCATTTGCCGGAATCGACCTTAAAAGTGCGATCGCTCCAACTATATCTCCTGAATCATACTTCTTTTTTGCTTGTTCTATAGTATTTGCACTGTTATCATTAGGCTGCGATTTTCCAGCGTCGGAATTTGACCCCTTCGGCTTTTCTGGTAATGGAGTGACAACATCGCTAGATTGTGCTTTTGGCTTGGGAGTTGGTCGAGTCGCAATCAGGGTACTATCATCTACAATCTTAGTTGCAATGCCTTTTTCGCGTAGGCAAGAGCCCCATTCTCCATTATTAGTTATCACATCCGAGTGTGCCCAAGCCAAACGACCAGATTTAAGTTTAACTTCTATCCAACCTCGTCTTGTTCGCTTGCCAGTCACCTCGAAACTGGTATTATCCGCAACTGTTTGCAGAACATTATCAGAATTTATCGAACTAGGTTCAGAACGAATATTAGAATTTCCGACGACAACAGCCGAGCATTTATTTGCTAAAGAGGTATCCTTACCTGTCAGATTTAAAGCTAAATTTTTCACGTTTGGATATACATTTGCTACCAAGGCAGCCGCACCACCCGCCAATAATATGCCAATTAATATTGGCCATGGGTCAGATTTACTAGAGTCTTGACGGGCAGGTTTGACAGGATTTGCTGGTGCAACTGCAACCGTTTGCAGCCGAGATACTTGAGGTCGGGATTTGGTGGATTCTTGAAGTGGAGAAAGTGTAGGTACTGGATTAATCGCATCTTTACATGCTTGCAGTGCTTCCGTGGCGTTTTGGTAGCGGTCTTTGAAGTGATAACGCACCATCTTGGACAACACTGCCGCCAATCGGGAGTTTACGGTTACTGATTGCTGCCAAATGATTTCGCCCGTTTCCGGGTCTTCTTGCAATTCTGTTGGCTGTAATCCTGTTAATGCTTGAATGGCAATGATGCCGAGGGAATAAATATCACTGTTGGGGCGGGGTTTACCTTGCCCTTGTTCTGTGGGCATATAACCAGGAGTGCCGATAACCACAGTGGCAGAGGGTTGTCCGCCCACTGTTACCAGTTGTGTACGCAGTTGCTTTACAGCCCCAAAATCTACTAAAACTAACTTATTATCTGAAGCGCGACGGATGATATTATCCGGTTTGATGTCGCGGTGAATCACGCCTTGGCGGTGGACAAATTCGAGAATTTCCAGAACTTCTTGCAATAGTTGAATTACTTGGCTTTCACTCCAGCGTTTACCAAGTAGAAGTTCCTCAGCTAGGGTATGTCCTTCAATATATTCTTGTACTAAATAAAATTCTTGGTTTTCGTCAAAGTACGCTAACAGCCTGGGTATTCGGTCATGGTTGCCTAGTTTTTCTAAGGTTTCGGCTTCGCTGTTGAACAAGCGTTTAGCAGTATCAAAAACTCTGGGGTCAGTTCCGGGTTTGAGATGCTTAACAACGCAGATAGGGTTGCCCGGCCGCCTAGTATCTTGGGCAATGTAGGTTTGACCAAATCCTCCCATTGCGAGGACTCTAATTACTTGGTAACGATGGTCTAGTAGCTTGCCTATCATATTCCCTCCCCAGAGTTATTACCTAATTTTCCAGCTAGTAATAAATATCTCCAAATTTTCTTCAATGAAATCCGCTATCTTGAGAAAAGATTTAGATTAAAAACGCAGCTTTTTAATAAACGCAGACTGTTTCTTTTTCTTTTAGTGCCCCTGTTTATTACCAATGCCACCTAAAATAACAAACTCAGTTGCATGGCAGCAGGCTGAAATCCTCATGCAACCTGCTTTCATTCGTGTTATCGACAATATCCGCAAGTCCCTTGATGAATCTTCCTGGACGGGAACTTACCACGATGTCCTGATTTGGCCGCCTAGCACCACTGATGAAATCAAAGCATTGGTGACTGAGTTGTTGCAAGCGATGGAAACTGCAACGCCCCAAGAAGCAGATGAAATCAGAGAGACTCTGGCTCGTCTGCCGATGCCCCATCCAGGATATCATCTCCGTTTGCAGCGTCAACAGCAAGAAGCGAGTATCGATTTATGGGAATTGTGTTATGAGGTGTGTTTTCTTGAATACAGTCCAAAAAAGGAAGGTGCTGATATTGATACTAGTTTAATCGATGAACTGGGTGAAGTGGATTGGCTGCGTTTGGATGCAAAGGCAAAGGAGTTGGTTGAACAGGCGTTTGCTAATTTACCAGAGAGTTGAGAAAATAAAGTAATTACTATATCTTTAAAATTTTGGAAGTAAATTGGTTATGAATGCTGAGGTGCTTCTTAGTTTGAAAAAGTGAAACTGGAGCAAACACTCCACAGCAGAAATGAAAGGTTATTGAAACATGGATTTTATCAACCAAGCACAGAAGTTGGCAGATACCATTAGAGATAAAGCTCAAGAAGCAGCCAGCAATGTAGTAAACGGGATGGATGAGGTAGTTGATGGAATCAAGAACGCTACTACCGAAATAACTACTTCAAGTGTCCATGCAGTTAATGATTTACAAAGTTTGTCAACCATAGCAACACAGGCAGGTTTTCAAACTGTTCAAAATGTTAGTAAAACATTTCAACAAAATGCTGTTGCAGTTGCCACATCGAGCATGGTTATGGCTGATGCTTTGCAAAATTTACCTAAGACAGCTGCCGAATTAGCCCAAGAGATGCCCAAGATTGCAAATAGGCTGAAATATCGTGCTGGTGTTCGGGTGGGAGACTCACCTCGTTCTAATGCAGATGTCATGAAGCTTTTTGAGAAAATTCCTGGTACATCAAAGCTTGGAGCCAAAGAATATACAATTCGTCAATTTCTGAGAGATAAACATGGTAGCCACATCAATCCCCGTTCCAAAGGTGGATCGAATGCTGCTGATAATATCCTTTGGGAAGTAGGTGTTGACAATCTCCGTCGCGGAGCTAAAGTCATGACCGTTGGCGAACAGTTTTATATTCGGGTTTATAATGCGGTAGATTCTATTGTTACCAATTCTGGGACAATCGCTAGACTTGGCATTGCTGCAACGGGAACAGCTATTCTCACCCAAGTTGTAGTAACGGCGATTTCCTACTCTTTGGATCTTTATCGGGGCGATATTACTGTCGAAGAGTATAAAAATCTAATTTTTGAAGCAGCAAAGGCAGCAGGGATTGCGACACCAATTGTTTTTTTAGTCTTGGTAGCTGTGTTAGCTTTATTTCCAGAATTTACAGTAATTTTGTCAGCACCAGTGGTTGTTGCAGGCTTCAATGCTTTACTTGGTATTAGTATTGCTACACCAATCATTCAATCGCTAGTCCGTCATGTCGAAGCTGGAGGTTTTGGGATAGAAACTGCTGAGGCTTACAGCAATACCCTATAAGCGTAAAGCTCAGTCCCTTTAGGGAACTCCAAAAAATAAATTATTCAATTTGTCTACTCAACTAGACTTCTTTCTTCCTTGTCTTCCTTGTCCCCCTTGTCCCTCTGCGACGGAATATTTTTTACTTGGAAATCCCTTAGGGCTGAGAGTGTCAAAAAACTGCATTTGTATTAGTATTCTGAGGATAGGAGCGATCGCAGCCCTTAATGCCTTGCGAATTGATCCGATTCTGTAACAGGTTCTCAACACAGCGATCGCTTGGCGGCAAAACTGCGAGAATTAAATATAGATCCAGATACTATTTAAGCTCCTCGCTGTCTTGCTTATGCCTGGTAACAGAAATACTACGGATCTTCAGGAAAAACCCATTTTGGCGGTTCCGTCATTTTTTTTCGCAGACGTTCTTGTGCCAATTCTAACATTTTGTCTAGGGGAGTATCTTCAATAAATTTTGCGGCCGCCTCTCTAAACTCGATATTGGGGCATTTATCCCCTAAAACACACCCGTTAACACAGGCTACAGCGCAGTTAATCTTTTGCTCCACAGTAAATTCCTCTCTTTAAAAGTTATGAGTTATTAAGTTGTGAGTTCTAATATTCACCCCTAACTCTTTACTATCAGGCATTACCCTCTAAGTAAATTTTACCTTGCCAGTTGCTATCCTATTAGTCTAAGTACCTACCATTTAGAAAGTTATGAGTTATGAGTTATGATTTTTACTCCTAACTCCTGTGCAGGCGCGATTAATCGTGTCTCTACTCCTATATAAAGGGCGCTCATGTCAGAAGTTTTTGCCACTACTGGAACTATAGCTGCGATCGCTACTGCTGTTGTCCCGCAACAGGGTAGTGTTGGTATTGTTCGGGTATCCGGTTCCCAAGCAATGGCTCTAGCCCAAACTCTTTTTCACGCACCAGGGCGACAAGTTTGGGAAACTCATCGGATTCTCTACGGTTATATTCATCATCCCCAAACGCTACAGTTGGTAGATGAAGCACTATTGCTGATTATGAAAGCACCCCGTTCTTACACCCGTGAAGATGTAGTTGAATTCCATTGCCACGGGGGAATTATGGCGGTGCAACAGGTATTACAACTCTGTTTAGAAAATGGTGCCAGATTAGCCCAACCCGGAGAATTCACACTCCGCGCCTTTTTGAATGGACGATTGGATTTAACTCAAGCCGAAGGCATTGCTGATTTAGTGGGAGCTAAATCGCCTCAAGCTGCCCAAACTGCCTTAGCTGGTTTACAGGGAAAATTAGCTCATCCGATCCGGCAGTTACGCGCTAACTGTTTAGATATTTTGGCAGAAATCGAAGCTCGAATTGATTTTGAAGAAGACTTACCACCGTTGGATGATAAAGCAATAATATCAGAAATCGAGAAAATTGCTGCCGAAATAATTAGATTATTGGCAACCAAAGACAAAGGTGAGTTGTTACGCACAGGTTTAAAAGTGGCAATTGTTGGGCGGCCAAACGTGGGTAAGTCGAGCTTATTGAACGCTTGGAGCCAGAGCGATCGCGCGATCGTCACAGACTTACCCGGTACAACCCGCGATGTGGTGGAATCGCAGCTAGTTGTGGGGGGAATTCCCGTACAAGTGCTAGATACAGCCGGGATTCGGGAAACAACAGATCGAGTGGAAAAAATTGGTGTGGAGCGATCGCGCCGTGCCGCTAATGCAGCTGATTTAGTTTTGCTTACCATCGATGCTTCAGCCGGTTGGACAGAAGGCGATGGAGAAATTTACGAACAAGTACAACACCGTCCGTTAATTTTAGTGATTAATAAAATCGATTTAGTAGAAGAAATTGAAAGAAAAATTCTTGAATCTCAAATCCAAGTTGCGCTGGAAGCGCACCAAGGTTGTGACACAAAATCCAAAATTTTCACAGCAGCAGCCCAAAATCAAGGTATTGATGCTTTAGAAACGGCAATTTTAGAGATAGTTAAAGCAGAAAAAGTCCAAGCTGCTGACATGGATTTAGCCATTAATCAAAGGCAAGCAGCAGCTTTAACTCAAGCTAAAATATCTTTGGAACAAGTACAAGCAACAATTGCCCAACAACTCCCCCTTGATTTTTGGACAATTGATTTACGCGGCGCAATCCAGGCGCTAGGAGAAATTACTGGTGAAGAAGTTACAGAATCAGTTTTAGATAGAATTTTTAGCAAGTTTTGTATTGGGAAGTAAACTCCAAAAATATAATAATAACTAAATGTACATTTCAATTCGCCAAGCAACCATACAAGATACGGGGATAGTGTCGGATGTGCTATTAGAAGCAGCTTTATGGCTCCAGCAGCGTGGTGAACCTCTGTGGTGTAATAGCGAAGTTTCGCCAGAAAATATCTCTGAAGATATTGCTAAAGGTTTGTTTTTCATTGCCGAATGTGGTGGTGAACCTGCTGGTACAATAAAGTTTCAGCTTGAAGATTTACTTTTCTGGCCTGATATTTCTCAGGAAGAGTCAGCATTTGTACATCGCTTTGCAATTCGACGACGCTACTCTGGTGGTAAAGTCTCTTCAGCACTGCTAACTTGGGCTGTTGAACGCGCACAAAAACTTGGTAAACGTTATTTACGTCTAGATTGCGATGCTTCTCGTCCACGCCTGAGAGCAGTATATGAAGGCTTTGGTTTCCGTTATCACAGCGACAGACAAGTTGGTGCTTATTTTGTCTCTCGTTACGAATATGAAATCCCTCCACAAGTCACCTAAATTGATATGTCTTTTATTGATGAAATTAATCCTGTCAATACATTAATTGTCGGAGCCAATCAAGGTATCGGCTTAGGTTTTGTAAAAAAGTTGCTTCCAGATGAAAAAATAGCTAAAGTTTATGCTACATATCGCCAAAAAAATGCTGCTGAAGAATTACTATCTTTAGTAGATAAACACTCTGACAAATTAATTTGTTTGGAGATAGATATTACTGATGAGTTAGAAATTGTTGAAGCTGTTAAAAAAATACGTACTCAAGTTGACAAACTGCATTTAGTAGTCAACTGTGTAGGACTGTTGCATGAAGATACTTTGCAACCTGAAAAAAGCTTAAGAGAAATTAATTCAGAAAACTTGCTGCGCTATTTTCAGATAAATAGTATTGGTGCTGTCTTGCTAGCTAAACATCTATTGCCTCTTTTGCGTCATGGAGAACGCAGTGTGTTCGCTAGTATTTCTGCTAAATTGGGCAGTATTGGTGATAACAAACTTGGTGGATGGTATGGCTATCGCGCTTCTAAAGCAGCACTTAATATGTTGATGCGAACTGCGGCCATTGAGTATAAAAGAAGTTGTCCGAAAGCATTAATAGTGACATTACATCCTGGTACAACTGATACGCGCCTTTCCCGTCCTTTCCAGAAAAATGTCCCTGCGGAAAAATTGTTTTCAGTGGAACGTACCGTTACCCAATTATTGGCTGTGATTGAACAGCTTCAAGAAGGCGATAGTGGGCAGTTTTTCTCGTGGGATGGGAGCAGATTGCCTTGGTAACTGCGTTACGCTGGTGCTAATGAAACCTACGTTACTTGTAACCTCAGCCTATGAAGTTTTTTGTGCCAGCAGCCAAGGATGATATCAAAGCAGAGCAGGTATATAATGCTCTTGCTCAGTCTCTCAAAGCACCAATAACCGAAAAGCGTATTTGGAATCCCCAGAGAGTAAACTGGAAACGCACATGGGAAAACAGCGCACATTTGCCAGTACATTATCAACGCCTGCTAGAAGATAATGGACATAGCGCGGGGAAGGGTAAACTCTTTCTCAGTGGGGGAGGCAGGGAATAAATACTTGTGCAATTTTTGAACTAAGAGTGGATCACCAAAACTTCCAGTTACCCTGAATCCCCATAGGGCTAAACTGGGGTAAAAGATTTTTGCAAATGAAATTCTCTGTGTCTGACTATAGTGCTGGGTGTGCATCCACGTTTTTGACTCTTCAGTATGGATTGCTGCCGTCTGCTATTTTTCTGCTAATTTATTTTGTGCTTAAATTTGTGGTTAGCCGTTCACCAAGCAAAGGTGAGCGAGTAAAGCAACTAGCAGAGGAAATGGCTAAAAGACAAAGGGAGAGACGCGATCGTAAATACGGCAACTAGGATGAATCCTCACTAACTGCGATCGCGTTCGTACTCCTGCGCGGTTTCGTAATTACGCTGAAACTGTTCTAATTCTTCTACCCGCTTAAATAGCTGATCGCGTTGTGAAGTGTTGACGGTTTCTAGCTCCTGGATTTTGATGGCTACTTGCTTAATCATCAGAAATAATACATTTTTATCAAGGTTGGAAAGTGTTTCACCATCTACGAGCAGGCTGTTCAAAGCTTCAGATGTAGAAGTTGTGCATTCTAAAAAATTACCAATAACCTTAAAATCCCAAGTTTCACCATCAACATCTTGGGGATGAATGTAAAAGCTATACTGATTATTTTGGTCTTTTTGGACTCTAAGCCTAAAATCAATTGCTTTTCCATCGTGTAACTGAAAGTAATTTTCTAGTGTAAATTTACCTATCATGCTCATCCTTGAAAAGTTAATAAAAGAGTTAGAGAATTTTGACAAATATTGGTTATCGCTGCTCTCAACGTTTATAGCCTATTACGATGATTTATATGGCTATCCTTGGGGACGGATGAAGCTAATAGGAATGTTGTGTTTAGGCTTTGCATTTTACCTTGGACTGTTCAGCCTAATTTTTAGTCTAGAATGAATCCCCAGAGGGTAACGATCGTAAATTACTCACGGATTTGAAGGTCATGCTGCTTTTGAAGGATCGCTTCATTCTGCTTTTGAAGGTCGTGCTGCTTTTGAAGAATTACTTCATTCTGCTTTTGAAGCATTGCGTGAGCTTCTTTCCTATCAGTTTTCTCTTCATGAAATAATTCTTTTGTTTTATTCCAACTATGAATAATTTTTTCGTTTAAGCCGTTGAAGTGTAAAAGATTAGTCTCTTTATAGTTAGCATAATCTTGCAAGTGGATATCGACTTTTCTATCTATAACAGTGATTCTTTCACCAAGTTTATCTTTTAAATTATCAATTAAAAGAAAGCCACTTGTTTGTAAACTAGAAATCTTATTATCTATACTCGGCTCTATCACAAATTTGTAGAGAGCCGATAAAATTGTAATAATGCCAACAATTAAAGCAACATAATCATGAAGAACCATTTTGTATTTCAATTGCAGAAATAAAGTTTAATTACTTCTGCAATCGCTCCTATTTATTGAATTGGAGTTTGGTTATCAGTCGCCACAGATGTCTCAGTAGGGGTAGCGACTTTTTGTTTTGATTCAAGCTCTAAAACGTCTTGAACGAATAGGGCTATGATTTGAAAAATAGTAGAAACATTTATCCGCATAAAATCTCCTAGTTTGGAATAGACGTTTTGTAGCAACATTCCAGTAAAACAAACTGGAATATTGCCGTAAATTAATATCGCAACCGTTTTAGACAGTTTTTTATAGTGTCCCAGTATATTTGTAGATATATATGGTCACTGTTTTGAACCAGTTAAAAGGTCTTAAAGATAGCGTATATGTTGGGGCAATACTGGGGTCAAATACTAGCAATGTAGGCTGATTCAATGATAGTAAATATCTCTTATTAAGAACGGCATCTACGCCACCATCCTGTACACCTACTCGAAATTTTTGTCTAGCATATCCTAATTGCCTCCAACTCGGTTTTGCGTCTGGTGAAGTGGCTTTGACGGTGAGATATGAGGAATCAAATGTTGACGGGATTTGCACTTCACCAATATAGCCATAATCACTTAATGGTAGTGTTAAATCAAAGGTTCGGGTGAATGTACCCGTGTAAGCAAGATTCCAGTTTGCTATGTTATCAAGAGCCAAAACCATAGATACTAGCTACGTCCAGTAACACGAGTGCTACCAACTATCCCGGTAAAAGTTGCTCCTTTGCTCTTGGTGTTATTAACAGTCGTAGGAATAACTTTGTTGATTATATCGCTACCGATAGTCGAGTCTTTGGCATCCGCCCAGTGTAATTTGATGCGATAGCGTTTTCCATCGCTCCCTTGAGCAAGTGCTGTGCCAGTATTTAAAACTCCAGCGCGAATTAATTCCTTAATTGGCGTTAAAGCTTTGCCAGTGGCCTTAGTAAGTGCTACCTCTGTAATGCCTGTTGCTGTAGCAATTGCTCCAGCACTATAAAATTCAGGGCTGACTCTGAAATAATACACATCAGTTTCGGCAGGAGTACCTGGTTCATTGCCTACACCTGGAGTAGCAGCAGTGACTACTACCGCTAATCTTGCGATACCATAAAGTGCCATTCTTTATCCCCTTTTTTTTTGTAATTGACGGATGAATTATGAGAAAGTTAAGTGTTCTGGAATGACACTACTTGTAATCGGTTGTCCCCTAAAAGTGGAACCTGCTAAAGCTAATCCACCGGCGATGTTATCTCGTCCGCATACAAGCTTGGAACGCTTGCGAACTGTGCCGATTTTATAAGAAATAGCTATGTGGAATATCAGCCCAGCATTTAGTCCAGCCTTCAACGTTAAGTGTTCTGTACCAGCAGGCAGCGCACCCGTTACCTTGGTAATACCAAGAACTGTCCCAACTGTGCTGGCAGGATTAGCTGATTCATACTCATCAGGCAGAATCATTACATAAGTCCTTCCTCCTATAGAAAGAGTGTGAGGTAATCTTGCAACCGTTGCCATTTTCTATACGTCCCTTCGTTTTATTTCTCGTAAAACCTTTATAGCCTCTACGAATGACACACGAATGACTAGGAAACCTTAAATAGTTCCTTGGCACGTTTGACGCACGAATGAATACAGCAAGATTTATATACGTATTACTTAAAAAGCATTTGTGTCAAAAAATGGATAAAAAACCAAAATTCAAGTAAAACGATAAGCGATTAATTATCGCTCATGTACTACTTATGAGGTGTTTCCGAAAATTTTAGTTTTACTAGTTATTAAATATCGATTCAGCAGTCATCTTTTATTCGTGAACTATAACTCAATCTCTCGTCAATTAAAAGTCAATTTCTCGTCAATTAAAAGTTAAATTAATGTACTAAGGGTATATGTCGGTATGTTGTATCTACTAAATAAATAGGTTTTTTCACCAAGGGTATTTGAATGTAAGCATAACGAAAGCGTACATTAGCATTTGGGCGAAACTTTGGCGGGATTATCTCTTTCTCGTATACTAATTGTTCTGCTGGTGTTACTGTGTTATCTCGTAATGGTTCGTGAGTAGTCAGTTTATTTTGATCGTAAGCAGTTTCGGTGCATTCTAGTAATTTTTGAATTATCGGTAATGCATCAGTTTCCTGGTGTGCATAAATTCTTAGTCTGTAGCCGTTCGCTGGGTCACTATAGCTATAAATATTTTTTCCTTTAGCAAACTGTATCCCTTCTCTACCAACAACAAAAAATTCCTTGATCAATGTTGCCAATGCAGTTGCTTTTGCCTTCGTATAAGTAGCAGCAGTTTCCTTTGTAAGACGGAATCCATACTCTGCATCTAACCTTGCTGTACCGTGCGGGACACTTGCTATATCCTGTGAAAAGTAAAAGTAAACTTTTGGATGTCCTGCAACAGGTGGGGCAATGTCATTAGTTGAGCCATTATAAACAATTAGGTTGCTGTTACCGTATCCCAGCAAATCCCAAAAGAGTCGATGCCTCATAGCAATCAGTAATTCATTGTCATCAGGCGTAATAGTACACGCTACTCGTAAGCTACTACGAGCGGTTGCAATGTTCGGTTTCCAATCATTTGGTAAATCTTTAAAATAAAGCGCTACCGCTGCATTGTGCTGAGGATAATAAACTTGCTTAAGGTGTTGAAAAGGATCGTAATTTTCAGGTAAGGCATCTTCAGGAGGCGTAGCCACTGTTACAGTCGCACTAGCATGAGTTAACGAGTCACCTGTGGCGATACTAGAAGTAGGTGGAAACTGACCTCCACTATCAGTTATTGGTGGAATATTTACACCATTACTAGTCATAGTTAGTCATTCCCATTGAAAATGTCATCAATAGTCGCCTCGACAATATTTGTGCTATCTGCTTTCGCTTGCTCTTGTGCAAGTATTGTTTTTGTGGGATCTGGGACTGTTAATCCTGGTTCGTATTTTTTCACGCTACCATCGGCATTGTGTATTGGGTTCCCGTGTATATCAACCGGATCTGTTTGATCTAGTGCTTTAGTGAACGCGTCTGTGCTTTCGTTCACCGCTATTGCTGCTGCTGAGAATGCAACAGGGATTGCTACCATCATTTGAATAGTATTCGCCTCAGCGCTGGCAGTATTAATGAAATCAAAAAACTTGCCTTTCATATTTGGCTGTGGATTCATGAAAGCGTAAGCGTGTTGCCCTACGACACCCCATATTTTCAGAGCATTACCAATTTTGCCGATATTACCGCCTATCATTTCTAAGCCAGATGTTAGGATGCCAATGGCATTGCTGATCTGATTAAATACATTACTTCCCGCTTGATAGATCCGATTTGCTTTTGCCCAATCGGTTGTAATTGTTGTGTAATTATCAGTGCCAATTGCTTCTTTTACGAGGTCTTCTATCGCGTGTCCTAGTACCTCTGTAATATTGATCGGTGTACCGTTTATACCCTTTGGTAAAATCAAGCCCACGCACTGATTAATAATCGTTCCTAACGTTTGTGCGAGATTATTGGATAACATTGCCGCATTGTGTAATGTAGCCGCGAGGGTGAGAAGCTGCATAGCTTTCTCGATATAGGTGTTAGTGGCGATCGCAGTTACTAAGGCGGTCAGCGCTGCATTGCCTGTGGCGATGATTGTTTGCAGTCTACCGAATACACCAGTAATAGTGGCATTTACTAATGTCCTCGTTTGTGCGTGCTGCTGCACGATTAAAGCTCTCAAATCTGCCAAGTCTGCTGGGTTCACGTCCCTTCCATTCCTTCCAGGAATACCTGGCGCTCCTTGTAACCCTCTTTGTCCTCTTACGCCGGGAATGCCTGGATTCCCCTGTCTACCTGGTGCGCCATCTCTACCGGGTACACCAGGAATTTGCACTACAGTTGTTACACCGTCCCTGCCTGGAATTCCTTGTAATCCCCGTTCTCCTTGTCTACCGGGTGCGCCATCCCTGCCGGGTAATCCTGGTATTCCTGGTCTGTTTTTAAGTAAGTAGTAAAGTGACAAAGCTGTGGTAGCTACTCCCAATGCTTCCACCCCCTTGCCGAAAGCATCCCCGGCGGTGCGTAATGCTTTCTGCCCAATACCTTCAGCAACAGTTGCTTTTTGATATGCGGTCGTAGCATTACTGTTGGCGATCGCAGCATTCCTCACAGCCCCGTCAGATGTCGTTTGTGCTTGCGTTGCCTTGCTCAATGCATTGTCTGCGGTAGTTTGCGTCTGTCGGCGTGGATTTGTGCATCACCTGCAATCCTTGCTGCACCCTCTCCGATGAGTCGGGCATCGACTGCGATCGCCTTGACATCAACTATTGTTGCTTCATTCCGAGCAATGCGGTTTTGCAACCCCAGCAATTTACCCAGGATGCCGGATACACTATTGCCGAGAAATTCCAACCCACGCTCAACTGCGTCAATGCGTCCCCCCAACACCTTGAGGGTTGCTAATTGTTCAATTAGAACTGCAAAAGTTCCAATAATATTAAATATTTCTGCAACCTTACCTGCTAACCGCCCTGTCGCAGCTAATGCCTCCTCACTAATACCCACTGCTTTGGCAGCAGATGTAAGTGCATTACCTATCCTGCTTTCAAATGCAGTAATAGCTTCGCCTAAAGCGCCAACGCGTCCCTTTAGTCCTTCCACTATTCCTTTAAGCCCACCTACTGCATTGTTCGCTTCAAGCGCTTCATTTGCAGCATTAGCGGCTTTTGAGATTGCCGTTGACGACTGAAAATTTGCTAGTGCAGATTTATCTAGAGAGACATTCGCTATCCCCTTAGCGAGTTTTGATTCACGCAGAGCAGTAACCGCAATGTCCTCTGCGCGATTTAGTTTTGCAAAAGCTGCATTTGCTTGCTTTTCCATTAGAGCCGCCTTTCTTGCCGCTTGTTCAGCCTCGTCAATAGCATTATTGGCAATCTTTGTTGAAGTACCAGCAGCAGCCTTGGCTTCCATCGCTTCATTACCAGCCGTTTTTGCTCCCCTATCGGCTTGTTCAGCTATAGCTCTAGCTTGTCTGGCTTCAGCGAATGCTGCATTTGTCTCTTGCGCTTGCCTCCCAGCAAAGGCTTCTGCATTCGTAGCCTTCGTATTAGCAGTATTAGCCGTACTTAGTGCAGTCCCAGCTGTCCTCGCGGCAGAAGAAATCGCACCCTCCATCTGACGCAATGTCGCCTCAAACGAAGTTGTTTTATTGAGAGCATTTTTCGCAGTAGTGCTAGCTGCTTCAAGATGGATCGTAACTTCAGTGATTTGAGGATTGACGATCTCATTCACTATTTGCCGTATTTTGGCTTCAGATAGGTTATTTAATCTACCTACCAGTGTGTTGAGAGTCGCTATCTGTTGAGCTAAATCATCACAACTACTGCTCATTGTTTCGACCTCAGTTCGTCGCCAATTGCTTTTAATTTTGCCGATGTGCTAGCACAATCATTGCAACAGTAACCAGGGTAACTATCACTGTGACATTCACACGTTCCTTCTGGACAATTGCCATCGCAAGCAATTTGGTAATTACATTCCGACACTGCAATGTTATAGAGTGTGTTCCCATTGTTATCCTTGACCACTAAGCCTGTAGCACCATCACTGACGAACACGTTGTTGATGACGGTTAGTGCGCCGGAGTTGACTGAGAAGCCAGATTGGATTAGTCGCTCCGTACCGTGACAGTTGCCGTACAGGTCGTAGTGATAGCCGTCATAAGTTCCTACTTGCGGTACGGCGACAAAATGCCAGACTTCATCCTTGAAGCTAGCGTAGGAATGCTGACTTCCGTTATTACTACTAGCTGCTGGGTTGGCAACATTAACTGTTATCGTTCTTGTACCACTTTTACCACAGTCACCTACCGGATTACAGCTTACGAAAAATGGTGTTACCTGAACTTCAATTTGCTTCTGAGTATCCCGTTCTGTGAAAAGCACCTTCCCCCTTTTCTTTCCTTTACAAGACATGTCAACCTACCTTGAATATATCTGCTAACAAATAAACTTTATCTACCCCACAAGCACTATTAACTCCCAAGTTGTGAACCTGCAAATTACTTCCATAAAAGTAATATTGAATCTGTAAGTTACTACTACTTTCTAAAGAAAAAACACCGGAAAGGTGACAATCAGTCGCCTCATAGCTTGCGTAGGAATAGGATGCCATTCCTAGCAATACCGTTGAATTATTGCTTGTATTCTGTAACCTAAGCCTTGCTGCTACAGGGAGGTAAAATTCTGCATTGCAGTTCAGATAATATTTGCCAGTTCCAAGGGTGATAGTATTGTTTGCTAAGGTTAGCCCAATGTCATCTGAGCGGACTGTATTAATAGTTCTAGAAGTCCAAGTATTCTGAATTGCTGAACCTGCGGAAACTCCATTTGGACGAATGTCTGCAAGCTGCGAGATGAGTAAGCCACCGCCGCTAATACCCGCAAGTAGATTAGCTTTGCTTACCTTCTTGTATGCGCTGTCTGATATTGTTTCAACAAGTAGCAAGTCGTCATTAGAAACTGTTGTTATAGCAGGGTATTGGTCAATCTTCATAAGGTGAGATTTGAGAGTACAAGAAACAAAAATTTATCCAATTTTTAGATAGTAAGTATCCCCAGAATTGCACCCATGTACTGCTGTAATAAAGATGATTGTCGTAGGTAATGGGAATATTATTTTCGTCAATCACAC